>JBAYHB010000019.1:0-13355 GCA_041666365.1 Candidatus Babeliales bacterium
AGCATCACTGGGCAGCTGTTAAAAATGCCATCAGAAAGACTGCCGAAACAGTTAAAGATTTTTATGAGGCATCTATTCAGGCTGTGGGTGAAATGTGCGTAGCTTAAA
Source organism: Candidatus Babeliales bacterium (assembly GCA_041666365.1). Lineage (GTDB taxonomy): Bacteria > Babelota > Babeliae > Babelales > RVW-14 > JBAYHB01. Next base: position 109 of record JBAYHB010000019.1, read on the forward strand.
GAAGCTGGCTATAAAAGTATTTTGGGTGAATGTGGAGAGGTGAGCGCACGTATGTTGAGTGGCTCATGCCCACAATGTATTCCAGACCTGGCGGCTTGGAATGGGAATATAGCTTAAATTTAATGATCTGCCCCACGCCTGCAGGAAATCACGAAGTTTGTAGTGGCGCAATGTCGTTCCATTACTTCCAAAGGCTGGGTCGATACACGTGACCATTCGCTTGACCGAATCCCATCCAACGACGACCATAAAGTGTCCGTTGCGATAAGGCATTGCACCTCCGCGCAAGCGACGAACGCTGACTGCCACAGGAATGCGTTTAGTTAAATAATCGTGAAGTGAGGCAAAGTTGTTGAGTCGCTCAACACGAAAAAAGACCCCGCCGTTGGCCGAATCAAAGGCCTGGGCAACATTTAAGATCCAATTTCCATAGATATTAAGATTGCCGTCATCATGTACTTTGTCGGCAAAGTCGGCCACATAATCTTGCATGTTTTCACGGATGTGACGGTGATACATTTTATTGGTGAAATAGTTAACGAGCATACTTGTGCTTGTTGGTGAGCAAAGGTCATGGGCTCGTGGGTGGTCGATTACCATCTGAGACTGTTTGGGGACACTTAGAGGTGGGATGTTTTTAAGTGAATTAATATTTGGAAGTGAGATCTTGAAAAGCTTTGTATCTGATATGCAAGCGAATAATGCACGTAAATTATGTGGTGGCGCGCCATCACTGAAAATTACCTTGACGCGGAATCCGGTGGCAAGTTTATGCTTTTGCATTTCAACGCGGACATGCTTGGTATGAACATACGGATGATGTTTATTAGTAAATGTTCGTTGATAATCTGGGCCCCATTCAGCGATACGGTGCCAGCCTGAAGTTTGCGGATAATTAGTGCTGACCAAAAAGGTAATCTTACCTTTTTCTGGGCGTAGCGCATTCCATGAAAAAATAAGTTCATTGAATGGTTTAGTCTTATCAACTTCCCAAACATATTCATAGGGGTCGCGTTGACTGCTTCCGGGAAAACTTGATTCGTCAAAGAATTTTGATAGAGGTTTTGAAAAGGGTTGAACGGGTGTTGATGGAATTTCATAATGACGGAACGGGCAGGCGCGACGCCAAGGGATTCGCCTTTTTGCCTCAAGAGGCGTTTCTAGTAGTGCGCAAAGACAACACGCAATCGTTACTACCCATAGAAAATGAGTTTTGTACTCCATCACAGCTCCCCAACATCAATCCCCTCAAAGATTACTTACCGACACAAAAAGTGCTGAAAACGGCGTCGAGTAATCGTTCTGTTATATTTTTGCCCGTCGCTTGTGCCAAGATCTCAAGCGCTTCCTTGAGATGGTAAGCCATCAATTCATAGTGTAGAGCGTGTTGCCCTTCGGTTACAATAAAATCTATTTTTTTATCAATTTCGGCCAGGACACTATGTTGTCGTTGGTTGAGCAAAAAGGGGGATTGAAGTGTTTTAAACAACGTTTGTACTTTCTCTTCAATTACTTTTTCTAACGTTTCAATGCCAACTTTAGTATGTGCAGATAGTCTAACGTGCGCAGCACACGATGTAAACCTGTTTTTCGCTTCAAGCATTGCTGGCGAGCATTGGTCGATTTTGTTTTCAACAATAATAACTTTTTCAGGGTAACGATCGATGAGCGATTGGTAGTCGTCAAGCTGCGTTTGTGTGAGCTCTTTGGTAGCGTCAAGCACCAGTAAAATGATGTCAGCTTGTGCTGCTTCATGGTAGGAGCGTTCAATTCCTTGCTGTTCGATTATATCGTCCGTGCTGCGCAAGCCGGCCGTATCAACAAAGAGCATAAAGGTGCCATTTTTATAAATAGCCGATTCAATACTGTCGCGTGTTGTTCCTGCAATATCGGTAACAATAGCACGTTGTTGATGTAAAAGGGTATTAAAGAGTGTTGATTTGCCAGCGTTAACGGCGCCACAAAGTGCAATCCTAATGCCTTGTTTAATCTGCTGCTGGTTATTGTAGTGTTGCAGTGCTTTTTTTATATCCTGAGCGATCGTGGACAATTGGTGTTTAATGTTTGTATCAAATGCCAGGTCCCGTTGTTCCTCATCAAGAAATTCAAAACTTGCTTCAACCGAGCACAATAACAGGACAAGCTGTTCTTCAAGTTGGGCGAGAAACTGCGAAAAAGATCCCTGAAGTTGTTCCATAGACTTACGTAGTGCCAGCTCAGTCTGTGCATGAATAACATCATTAATCGCTTCAGCTTGGACAAGATCAATCTTGCCACTCAAGAATGCCCGTTTTGTAAATTCTCCATGATCAGCACTGCGGGCGCCATGTTTGATGGCAAGGCTTATGATACCGTCAATGATAAATGGATTATTGTGACATGTGATTTCGACCGTTGGTTGGCCTGTAAACGTTTTAGGCGCATCCATGACAAGGAACATAACCTCGTCGATAATGACCGGTTCATCTAGCGTTTTAGCTACAACGTAGCCATGATGGATAGTATGAGAAGCAACGTTGGTAATTGAGGTCCGTGACGAAAGTTGAGCAAATGAATCAGCGATGGCGAAAGCATCTTTTCCGCTCAGACGCACCAAAGCTATTGCCCCATGCCCCCGCGGAGTACACAGAGCAATGATAGTTTCTTGGTCACGCCCCTGCAAGTTCCTGGTTGTCATTGTGCGGGCGGGCTTTAGAATGAATTAATAGATGGAATCCACGGAATTTTTTCTTGTATTTTTTCTTCAAGAACTGGATAAGCAGATACGAAAGACTGATAAATAAGATCCGTTCTTCTTCTGCTTGGTCAAGAAGGTTCTGTTCAAACGTTATCGTAAGAACTCTGCGATCAATTTTGTAGGAAAATGGGATGTTTCCCATGCCCATTGGAAGCATAATTTCTTTGAGCCATCCACTTATCAGATCTGCCCATTCAGGAATCCATGTTGTGTACTCTTGTTGGTCCTTACGTTGGTCAGCAACGGGACGCGGTGTCATTGGAAGCTGAGTAGGTTCAGCTTGATTTCTGAGAGGACGATTGTTGTTTTGTAGACGATTTTTTGTATCGCCCAGTGAGACCCGGTTACCCTTTTGTTGTGATTGAGCTTCTTTGGGGTGCTGGCGTTGTACGTTGGACGGCCTGTTTGTACGCTGCCCCTGGCGATGCGGATCATAGGTTATGGAGACGACTGCTGGGTGCTTAGTAAAGCCAAGAAAGTTTTTTTCTCCCTGTTCCAAAACAGTGACGGTGAATTCTTTTGGTTTCCCAGAATCCTTCCAAGCCTTTTCTACAGCTTTGATAACAGAAGATGCTTCGTGAAGCATTGATTTCATCAGAAAAAACCTTTCATTGGAACAAATACGATGTGCGTATAATCAGATATTTTGGGCCCCCAACTGTTCCTTTGTTCATGGAGCGGGAAACGGGATTCGAACCCGCGACCCTTGCCTTGGCAAGGCAATGCTCTACCACTGAGCTATTCCCGCATTTCAACGAATCAAAGAACACGTTAAACTTTACCGATAAAGATTCTAAATGTCAACAGTAAAAAAAGGGGATTGCCAATAAGCCAATCCCCTTGCCAGAGGGCTGATCTGTAAGAGCTATTCAAAAATATTTGAAAATACTTTTGAATGTGGCAGACTACTGATTACGATATTGTTCTATAACCCCACAATAGTTTTAAGAAGGAGACTAGTATGAACCGTTCGAGGTTACTTATCGGTATTTGTGTATTTGTTTTATTCGGTGGTGTCGCCCAGGGTGCATTTTTTAATGAAGGATCCTCATCTCCTATAAATATCCAATGGGGTGGGAAAGCAGGTCATGTTACTAAAAGCGGCGATGACGAAGTATTTGCCTGTTCGGTAGATAAGAATGATTTGAGTAATGCAGAGTTGATCGACATTGACTCAGAGAGCGATTGCTCAACTTCGCCTATGAGTTTTACGCCATCGATTCATAGTGGCCTTGCGTTTCTTGGAAATATTGAAGAAGGCAGAACCGATAAATCACCGCTTATTCAAAACGGTAAAAAGTATTGTAAGTTTATTACTGAGCGTTTTCTTATCCAGCTTGCACGGGGGCGTTGCGATAAGAAACAAAATCTTATAGCTAGTTTCTTTACCGAAATAAGAAAATTTCGATCGCTTCAGGCTAATTTTATTGAAGAAGATTGTAACGAAATATGTAATGATTTTAAAATGATCGCTGAGTTGTTTTCTAACAGTTTATCATCAAGAGATAAGGATGATTTCTATAATTCATTTTTTAAATACTTCAAAAGTAAATTAGATGACCAGTATCTGGACCTTAAATGTGCTACGGATAAACGGCTCTATTTTTGTGTTGTGCTGAATAAAGAGATTGGATCTCTTAGAATGGCGCTCAAAGATAAAGATTTTTATTGGGTTGATTTATTACAAAACAAACTTGTTGCATGGATAGATACTCAGCCTGAGGACGTTTTTTAATATTTTGCATCAAAAAGCACAAAAAAGCCCCCGAGATTTCCCGGGGGCTTTTTTGTGGAAACGAATGATCTCTGATATACTAAAAACCATGGAAAATAAAGCAAAAAGTCCCTTTAAACTCTTTTCCGTTTTCAAGCCAACGGGGAGCCAGCCTGAGGCCATCGATAAGCTCAGCGCTGCGCGTCCTGGTACGTCGGTGCTCCTGGGTGTCACCGGTTCGGGTAAAACCTTTACCTTGGCCAACGTCATTGCGCAGCACAGCAAACCTGTGCTCATCCTTTCCCCCAACAAAACATTAGCGGCGCAGCTGTACGAAGAGTTCAGTCTTTTTTTCCCCGACAACAAGGTTTGTTACTTTGTCAGTTACTACGATTACTACCAGCCTGAGTCCTACCTGCCGGCCCAAGATATCTATATCGCTAAAGAAACCAAGGTTAACGTTGAAATTGAACGGTTGCGGGTTGAAGCCACGGCATCGCTCATTAACCGTAACGACGTTATTATCATCGCCTCGGTGTCCGCTATTTATTCGCTGGGCAACCCCAAAGATTATCGCGAACTTTCGTTCCCCCTTAAGGTTGGGCAAAAGTTTGGGCGCAAGCAACTGATTGAAACGCTTGTCAGCCTGCAGTACAAGCGGAATGATATGGAAAGCCTTTCAGGGACATTTAGGGTCGTAGGCAGTACCATTACGCTTAACCTACCCTACATGCGAGACAACCTGCGGATAGAACTTTTTGGAGACCGGGTTGAAGCCCTTGAGCTTGTTGACCGTCGCCAGCATCGTGTGGTCAGCGCGCTTGATAACGTTATTATTTTCCCGGCCAAACATTTTGTAACGCCCAAAGCAACGCGTGACGCCGCCTTGGCAACCATTAAAAATGACCTAGAACGCGAAGCCGCCGCCATGGCCAATCCGCTTTACAGAGAGCGTCTCATGACTCGCATTAACCATGATATTGAAATGATTAAAGAAACAGGGTATTGCTCAGGGATTGAAAATTATTCACGTTATTTTGATGGACGGTTGCCAGGTCAGGCGCCGTACACATTATTCGACTTTTTTGATAAAGATTTCCTTTTGATTATCGATGAATCGCATATCACCTTGCCGCAGCTCCACGCGATGTACAAAGGCGACCGTGCGCGCAAGCAGGCGCTCATTGATTTCGGCTTTCGCCTTTCAACGTCGTATGACAACAGGCCACTTAAATTTGAAGAAATCGAACGTTTTTTCCAAGACACCATTTTTGTATCAGCAACCCCGGGGCAGTATGAACTGAACAAGGCCGACGCCATTGTTGAACAACTTATCCGGCCGACCGGTATCATTGATCCGGAAATAGAGATTGTCCCGCGCCAGGGCCAACTTGAGCACCTGGTTGAGCAGATCAAAAAGACCTCTGTGCTTGGGTATCGAGCGCTGGTGACCGTACTTACCAAAAAAGCGGCAGAAGGTTTGGCCCAGTACCTGGAAGATAAAAAACTTAAAGTCTGTTACATGCATAGCGAGATCAAGACGCCGCAACGTACCGAGCTCCTGCATAAACTTCGCCAGGGCGTATTTGAATGTCTGGTGGGTATCAACTTGTTGCGTGAGGGGCTTGATCTGCCTGAAGTCGCCCTTGTCGCTATCCTTGACGCCGATATCGAAGGCTTCTTGCGTAACGACCGTTCTTTGATTCAAACCATCGGGCGTGCCGCGCGTAACACCAATAGCCGTGTTATTTTTTATGCCGACAAAATTACTGATTCTATGCAACGAGCGATCGATGAAAGCTCCCGCCGCCGGGCGATTCAGCAACAGTACAACATTGACCACGGGATTACGCCTGAGTCCGTTTCGCGTGAGGTGACCAAGAGTATCTCATCGCTTCAGGCTGCCATCATGAAGGCTTCAAGTGCTTCAAAAACAAGAACTATCAGAAAGCCAAAAAACAAAGACGATGCGCTCGTCCTTATCAAGCAACTCGAAGAGAAGATGCAACGGGCGGCTGAAGATCTTGATTTTGAAGAGGCGATTGCCGTTCGTGATCACATTCTTGCCTTACAAAAGAAATTCCTGAATTAATTTCGCTGTTATTTAGAAATAGTCGCCATAGGGAGAAATAGATTGGTCTTCAGATCCAGGTTGATAGTTTGGATCAGAAAGTGTAGCAATAAATTGGTTTTCCTGGTAGCTTTCCATGGCTGCATTGGCGTTGATATATCCTACAAGTAAGCCGCCAGCAAGAGCCGCGGCATAGGCAAAAGCTTCACTTTTATGATTTTTGATAAGCCAATACCAGAATCCTTTGGCCGAGATTTTATCACCGGATTTTCGTTGCTCATAGGCATAGTGGGTAAAAAGTATGCCTATTGTGGCTACAATTGTCGTGCCCCCAATAACCCCGCCGACAGTAGCGTTACTGATCCTATTATCTACTCCATTTGTTGCATTACAAGATAAAGTGCAAAAGAGTGTGGTTATTAATAGCGTTTTCATAACTTTCTCTAATTTACTTATCAAAAGTGATATCTAGCGATTTCTGGTGGGTGCCCGGCGATGAAATGACCCGTTCTGGGCGTGAGAGCATGATGCCGTGTTCCTTAAATGTCTTGATAATTTCTATGCGTAGCGCGGCTGCAATTTCCCATTGCTCTTTAAGCCTGCGGGCGCTGACAAAAGCGCGGGTGAGGAAATAAAAACCATTTTCTTCGATGTTTTCAAGGCGGACCGTGACGCCCGGTACGCGCAAGACCAATGGATGCGATTGGATAACGCCGAGCAGTGTTTTTTTAACCAATTCTGGGTCAGCGCGGTGGTCGACGCGGATGTGGACTTCAAACCCGACGGCAAAGCGTCCGTGTCCCCAATTAGTAATCGTCTTGTTCATGATGTCCTTGTTCGGAACGATAAAGGAATAATTTTTTGAATTAATGATGGTGGTGGTACGCGCCGAAATTTTGTGGACAGTTCCTTCAACTTTTGCGTCGCCATCAACTTGGATATAGTTGCCGATTTCGATAGGCCGTTCAAGCAAGATAAGCAGGCCGCCAATAAAGTCAGCGCCAACGTCGCGCAGCGAAATACCAAGTCCAACAAAGAGCGGGGTGATGATCCAAAACAAAAACTCGCCAAGGTGGACGGCGTTGATGCCCAAAAGAATTGCAACAAAAACAAAGCAGTAGTGCAAGATGCGCGAGATCATATTTTGCGTTCCCGGCTCGCTGCGCAGAATATCAAAAAGTTTGCTGAGCACAAAACGATCCATGATTGAAGAGATGACAAGGCCGGCAGCAATAAAGATACTGAGGGTTAAAAATTCGACAAAGCCGATTTGCCGCGCGTTGCTCAGCTGGATAACCCATTCATCAGCCAGAAGGTGCCAGATATCATAAGGCGTGTACCCCAGCCCCCAAATGGCAGAAAGAATGGTGAATGCGGTAAAAGCTAAGAGTAAGAATGAAAAGATTACCAAGAGGCCATAAAACGCTTTGGCGTGTTCGAATTTGTCAACCAAGTCCTCTTCGTCTTCGCGCATGAACAAAAAGACTGCGTAGGTTCTGATATAAAAATGAACAATGAATAAGGTATAAAAAAGTGAAACAGAAAGTGGGACTGCAAAGGCCAGGAACCAGGCTAAATTAGTGTAGCCGATATAGGGGTTACATAGAATAAAAAGACCCATCACAAAAAAGAACACACGGTAGTAATGTTTATCAATTTTACGTTTACACCAAATAAAAAAGCTACTGCTTGATGGAATGATATTGAGCACATCTTCTTTACTGAAAAAGAGCAAGAATACGACAAGCATAATGAGCGAATAGGCTGCCCAGATGATGATGGCAAAATTTGATGCCGGTGATGCACCAAAGGCAATAAATGATGCTCGTAGTGGTATCAGAAGCGCGGTTGCATAGCAGAACGATGAAAGAAGGAGGAGGAGTTTATGTTGAAATTTTTCAGCAAAGAAGAGATAACTCATCCGTTTATTAAGCAAGGTGAACTGTTCAAGCAAGCCATGGGCCAGGTAGACCAGGACAGGGATGGAGAGGAGGTAAAAAATTGAACCGTAGTAAGGATCGTTAACAAAAGGAGCAAGTGTTGCAAAGATGAATCTATAGTTAAAGATGACGTGCAGGAATAAGAAAAACCAGGTGAATAAAAGGGCGAAATGATCAAGGGCAAAATCAAGAAACGCCAACATAATGTTAACGTACATGAAGTGTGGACGGTTGTGGTTGACGGTAACAATGGTGGAAAAACGTTGTTTAAGTATGACGAGCGATCGTCGTGTGGCAAAAAACGCGACAACGAAAAAGACAATAAATAAGAAAAGCGAAATGATATCGCGCAGGCTAAACGCGCCAATACGCGAGATGAGGGTATGGGGGCCAAGGTGTGCAGGGGTACTCCAGAAAAGCGTCTTTAAAAAGAGCGCGGCTTCAAGAAATGAGCGCTTGAGTGATGAAGGCGAAATTGCTTTGTAAGATCGCTTCCAGATACTGTGTGTTTTTTTGCGAATTTCTAGATCGTTAACGATAAGCTCGTACGCGCGGGTGATTTTTTCTTGTTGGGTGATCAAGTCAGAGTTGACCGCAAGATAGTTCTGAGTAAACAGCAGTTGCTGAAATAAAAATGATTGTGCTTTTTCATACCGTTGAATAATTTCACGATACGCTGATTCTCTGCCAGCAAACAAGGTGGAGTGTTTGTCCTTTATCTCTTCCAGTGTTGCTTTAACTTTATCAAGGGTACGGTTGGTTTCAAACGCGGCGATCGCTTCGCTGTGTTTTTCATTCAGACTACGTAGGGCATTGCGCGTAAGCTCTTCTTTGTTCTTAAAATTTGCTTGGTGGGCGTCAACGCTTTCTGGATTTTTGCGTAAGATAAAATGGAGCTCAACCATGCGGTAGAGTACCTCTTTTTCTTGTACAAGCAGGTCAGCTAGGTCGCGCCGGGCATCAAGGACCATTAATTCTTTTTCAAACATGCCTGCTTGAGCTGCGGACATAAGTTCATGCGAGCGGGCAAGATAGCCGTCAACTTTGCTTTGGACGCTTGGTTTCAGTTTGCTTATTTTTTCTTGAATCTGTTGGTGTTCAAGGGTGTATTTATCGCGTTCTTCTTTAACTGGGATACGTTCTTTATCAAGATTTTCTTTAAAGAGGAGCGCCTTTTGTGCTTCGTCCATCCATTCTTTGCGTGCGTTATCAACATCGTTGAAATCAAGCAGGAGGCGCGCTTCAATGGTGAATAAGAGCGCTTTTGCGTCATCAAGTTTATTTTGTTGTAGCTGAATAACATCTTCGATGTAGCTCAGTTCGCGTTCGTTTTTGGACAAGCTCGTTTTTGAGTGATCAATTTTTTCGGTAAGGCTTTCAATTTCTTGGCTGAGCAGATCGGCCTCTAATTTTATTCCTTGCGCTATTTTTGGCGTGGTAACGCCCTTGCGCAGACTTATTTGTTCTAAGAGATTTTTTTGTTCAAGCGTCTTGGTATCAAGTTGCCGTTGCCATGAGGTGATTGCTTCCGTGAGCGCATGTTTTTGTTTTTTAAGGGTTTCTTTTTTTGTTTTATCAGAGGTAAGCTTTGCGCTGATGTCGGTCATCTGATCTTGGTATTCTTTATATTCTTTCCATGAATAAATGGGTTTGAGTGCACTTGGCGTTTCATCTTTTTCTTTAAGGTAGGTTACCATTACGTTTAAGTGCGTGTGATGTTCTTCAAGAACTGCCTGCAACTCTTTCCACAGTTCAAGTGTTTGTTTGAGTTGTTGTTTGCGATTATTAAGGAGCGTTAGTTTTTTACTGCCATGGTCATGATCTTGTGCGCCAGCGTTTGCTACTTCAAGTTGGGCTTGAGCTGCTTGGTCGTCGATCATTGAGATTTTTTTTGCAATCAATTTCTCAGCGATAGCGCAGCGTTTTTTTGTTGTAGCTGACTCTTTTTCAAGTTCGGCAATTTGTTGCTTACGTAATTCAACGGTACTTAAAAAGGGGAGCACTGGTTGCTCTGAAGAAAAGAAAACTGACATGGCGCCAAGTGATGGTGCGAGCATTAGCAACAAAAGCGATACTATTTTTTTCATGGTTTCTCCTTAGAACTAGAAAACGTTGTTTCCTGTGCATACATGAAAGGAAGTGTTTTAAAAAGCTTATAACAAGGATGACTTTGCAAACAACGCATGATCCAGGTATCCAGGATCTGCTGTTGTTTTTTACAATGCTGTATGCACGCACGTAAGCAGTGTAGGGTGTCTGACTTTGCAAAGTCAATAAAGAGAGAAGAAAGCTCTTGCGCGTCGGGATAAAAACCGATAAGCACTAAACATTGTCCAACGGTAAGTGTATGAAAAAGAGTTTGCTCATCATCGACAAACGCTCCCATTTCAAGGCGTCTGAGTGCGCGGTCAAGAATTGCAAAGATATCGTCGCATGGGTTTGCAAGCGGGACGGCATAGTAACAGAGTTCGGCTAAATGATGGAAACAATAAAAATCTTTTTGGCAACCAAACACGGGTGAATGAATGAGCTCAACCGAGCGCGAGTGATACGTTGTTTCGTTTAGAAGTTCAGGAGTGCATGCAAGCGACATGCCCGGTCGAATGTTTGAGATGAGTGACGACGTACAAACCAGATTGATTTTTCCCATTGTTTGGGTGATCACGGAGAGTTTTTGTTTGTGGGGATAAAATGTTTTGATGACAATGCCCCGTTCCCTTTTTTCCATTTACTCGATCCTTTGACGTGGTGATTAATATTTCATTCAGTCTACCACATTGTTTTGGCCAGACAATTTTTACGTAAATTACAGCCCTTGCTTTTGCGTGTGGGCCTATGGTTAACTAGAAACGTGGTAGTTAAATTTAATAATACATGAGGGGGGAGAGGGGAATGAAATCAAATAAAATCATCATGGTAAGCTGGTTTTTCTTTGTGCACCTGTGCGCATTCCATATCGATAACCTGCACAATGAGGCCCCTGTTTCTGGCCAATCTACTTCTGGCTCACATGGTGCGTGTTTCAAGCAGATTTGTACAACGATCGACGGAATCAAGATCGTTACCGATCCTGCCGCGCTTGCATCCGTGGCGCGCGATACGCTTACCTACATCGATGTCTATGCAAAAAAACGCCCCGATATTATTGACCCCTGTGGAATTCGTTCTATTATTTCATCACAACAAGTAAAACAGACGCTGCAATTTATCGTAAAAACCTTTGAGGCGGACCAAGCTCATGGAACGCATTTGTTAAATGATCCTCATTTTATTTCAAAACATTTTGCTATTATCGATTGGAGGGCCGATGCAGAAGATGCGCGTAAGTATAATATCGAGTTACCTGATTCTGGTGCGATTCGTTTGACGAATTACGCGATTTTTTGTGTTTCGGGAAGCCTGACCAAAACCAAGGAGTATCAGTGCGCATTGTATCGCCTTAAAAATGAGACTATACGAACCGCGTACACCAAGCAGGAGATAGTGGCTGGGGCGCTTGAAAAGCCAAAACACCGTGATGACGTAGTTCCTCTTGTCTGGGTGACGCGCGATGGGCTTGAAGATGCTCAGGGGATGGTTATGATAAAACTAGCGGGTGGGACCTACAAGTTTTTAAATATCTATAAAAATAATGGTTTTGCTTATGATAGAAAGCTATCGGATGTGCGTAAGCAGAAGCGGTATTGGTTTTTCAAAGAACAGTCGAACGCTCGTCAGAGTGCTTTGGCTATCGGACGCAAATTCCAGCAACGGTCTAGGGTTATTTTTTCTGGTGATATTTACAATATCGGGATTGGCAAGGTGGTCGCACTCCTTTATCGCAACAACGCAACGCGGCAGTCAGAATTGCGCCTTGGTATTTTGGCGGATAATGGTGGCGCCTTTATCAACAATTTGTATCAGTTAGACCTGTTTTCAGGAATTTTTTCGGGCCGTGATGAGTGGCGCAAGCTGACCGCTGACCTGCCGTGCTACGCCCACGCTTACATTTTGTGTAAGCGGTAAAAACTAAAAGAGGCCCCGATTGCTCGAAGCCCCTTTTGTAATTGGAATATGATTATTATGATTAGATTTCTTGGTCGTTGTTGTTGTTACAACAACCGCAAGGCTTGGGCTGCAGTTTTGCATCGATTTTATGCGCCGTATAAAGCGTTGCAACTGTAAGAATTCCTGCAACCCAGTCTGCGTTCTCGTGGACAAAGACCGAAATTGAACTCATTTTTTCTTTGTCTTCGTCGGACAGGTTTTGAATATTATCGCGGTTCTTGTAGTACCAGATGAGTCCGGCAAAAACGGCTGGATAGGCGATTGTTTTTGCGGGATTTTTTTCACACTTGGCGAGGCAGAGGTTGACAAAACCTTTAAGTTTTTTGATTTTTGTGTCGTTGTCTGTCCACCAGCCTGCATTATTCTTTTCACGATTAAACCCATCAGCAACCAGGGCATGCACCGGTTTGGCAACAAGTCTAGTGAAGATACTTTGGCGTTCACCGTGTACAAAAGTAACGTCTGAGGAGGATGACGACGAGGATGGTGGTTGGTTTGCGTCTGAAGACGATGCGTCTAAATTGAGCAGACGTAATTCTTGGACAATGATATCTTCCATTCCAACTCGTTTGGTTTTTTCGTCTTGAGACTCACCGGGATAACGAGCGGAAGCTGCATTAGAGTTTATGCACAATAAAAAATGATCAGAAAAATGTGGTCAATCCTTTTTAGCCGATTAAGCTAAAAAATATAACAACAAAAAAAGGAGACTGACCACATGACGATCATAGAAAAAAT
>JBAYHB010000020.1:0-13022 GCA_041666365.1 Candidatus Babeliales bacterium
AAACCTGGACCCCGGCCTTCGCCGGGGCGACATCAAAGAAGACCCCAACCATTCTTCGCGCTGTGTCATTCCGGCGAAGGCCGGAATCCAGTTCCCTAATATTCGAAATATAAGATCAAAAACAATCACCTTCATTGGGCGGCTCGTTCCTGAAAAGGGAATTTTTCTTCTCCTAGAAGCATTCGCCCAACTTAAGACGTATCATGACCAGTGGCAACTCCACTTTGTCGGAGATGGACCAGCTAAAGAGCAATTACTAGACACTATAAAAAACATAAACACTTCAACAATCAAGCATATTCCAACCTGTTCTCCTCATGAAGTCGCCAACATGCTGGCATCAACAGATATTTTTGTCCTCCCCTCGTATGACACACCTGAATGGAAAGAACAATTTGGCCACGTTATCATCGAAGCGATGGCATGCGGAGTTCCTGTCATTACAACCACAGGAGGAGCTATTACTGAGGTTGTAGACGATGCAGGACTTGTCTGTAACCAAAAAGATGTTACTGCTCTGGCGCAATCGCTTACGCTGCTTATGACCAGTCAAACTATGCGCGAAACCCTTGCAGCAAAAGGCATTGCACATGTTAACAAACGCTACACGCATGAAGCAATCGCACACTCGACCTACCGTTTTTGGCACAAAATGGTAACATCAACATAATACGCTGGTAGGATACTAAACCATGCCAAACTCACGACAGAGAAAGGATCGATCATGAGGAAAGTAGTAGTAGTAGGAGGGGGGTACGTTGGCCTTGTCACAGGAGCATGTCTAGCTCAAAAAGATAACCACGTAACCATTGTCGATACCAACAAGACAAAAATTCAATCACTCAAACAAGGTAATGTCCCATTTTATGAGCCTGGGCTTGATGAACTTGTTACTCATGGCATTGAACAAGATCAGCTTGTTTTTTCAACATCGCTTCATGACAGCATCACCGACCCTGACGCAAAGCCCGATATTATTTTTTCATGCGTTGGAACGCCATCAAATCCTGATGGGTCCGTTGATCTTTCGTTTGTGCTCCAGGTCGCGCAAGAAATCGGTAAAAATATCTCTGAGTACTGTTTGATTGTTAATAAATCAACGGTCCCCGTTGGTACAACAAAAAAAATAGAACTCATCATTAATGAGGCATTAAAAAAACGTAATACGCATATCGATTTTGACGTTGCATCTAACCCTGAATTTTTGAAAGAGGGAAGCGCTTTAAAAGACTTTTTTTACCCCGATCGCATTGTTGTGGGAACTGAATCTCAAGATGCCGAAAATCTTCTCTATGATCTTTATAAACCTTTTCTGGCACAAAACGACCATTTTATCGTCATGAATATCGCGTCGGCAGAGCTTACAAAATATGCATCAAACGCCATGCTTGCAACGCGCATCAGCTTTATGAATCAATTGGCGCTTTTGGCTGACAAGGCCGGGGCTGATATCGCTGAAATCAAACGCGGTATGTCCTACGACAAGCGCATTGGAGGTGCATTTTTAGATGCCGGCGTAGGCTACGGAGGAAGTTGCTTTCCTAAAGATGTCAAAGGACTTGTGCATACCGGACACGAATACAACACACCAATGTCACTTATCAAAGAGGTCGACGCTATCAATGATCAGCAACGAGCATCGTTTATTTCGCTTATTCTTGACCAGTACCCTACCGTCACTGGAAAAACATTTGGCATCTGGGGGCTAGCATTTAAACCTGAAACCGATGACATCCGCTGCGCACCCTCTATCGATGTAATCACTACGCTGCTTGAAAAAGGGGCTCATATTGTTGCGTATGACCCTGAAGCCATGAACAATATCAAAGCTCTTTTTGGCAACAAAATCACCTACTGCAACGATGCATTCAGCGTCATCCAAGCTTCGGACAGTTTAGTTATTCTTACCGAATGGGAAGAATTTTTATCAACACGTCCGGTCGATTTTCTGCTCCTGAAAGATAAAAACATTTTCGATGGTAGAAATTGTTTTCAAGGCGAAGCATTAGCAAAAATAGGACTCCATTACTTTTGCATAGGCCGCATGATTAAAACACATGATACCTGTGCAACTGAAAGTTTTTGGCTCCATAACTCGTCACAAGATGCTCTCTTTTAAAACACACATGAAAAAGAGAATTTTATATATCCATCATGGGCAAGGCCTGGGAGGAGCGCCATTAAGTCTTTTGGCGCTCATAAAAACACTTGATCGTACACGATATCATCCGATGGTGCTTTTTCTTTGGAACTCAGAAGTCATAGATCTGTATAAACAACAGGGCATCGAGGTTTATGGCCCGGTCGGTAGAAGTGATTTCTCACATACCGCTATCTGGAACTTTAAATGGTACCACCTCCCCTATCTTGTCAGAGCGATCAAAGATACAATCATAACAGCATGCTCCACCGCGCACATTTGGTTTGATCGCCTCCAACCCAACCTTGTCCATCTCAATACAAGCTCACTCATCGCCTGGGGCTACGTCGCCCATAAAAAAAAAATCCCCGTAGTTTGGCACATACGTGAACCGCTCGCGCCAGGGTATTTCGGCCTGCGTAAAAAACTTATTACCTCTTGCGTTAGCCGCTATGCAACGATAATAATCTCCATCAGCAACAACGACGCCAAACCTTGGGCAACTGACCACCGAACCCATATCATTCCAAATCCAGTCGATCATACAGTTTTTAACCCTGAGTCTTTTACAAACAAAAACCCTGTTCAGCCAACGATTCTTTTTGTCGGGGGTATGTCCAGGGAAAAGGGAACGTTTTTGATTCTAAAGGTTTTTCAACAGCTTCTTACCCGTGTTCCTAATGCCCACCTTGTCATCGCCGGGTATTTTGACCGTACAAAAAAGTTCCCCTTCTATAAAAAGTTTTTCCCCGAATATCGCTTCGTCAAAGCAGTAGATCGACTTTACTCTCAGCTGGCTACCCACGTTACGCTCACAGGACCGACGACACGAATCCCTGAACTTTTGAGCAGTGCAACTGCCCTGGTATTTCCTGCAACCGTTGGTCACTTCGCCCGACCAGTCATTGAAGCTGGCTTCATGAAAAAGCCGGTTATCGCCTCGCGCCTTGCTCCACTTGATGAATTGGTTATTGATGGGGCTACGGGCTTTCTTTGCCATGCTGGCAACATCGACCAGTGGGCAAACAAGCTTGAATGTATCCTATCGAACCAAGAACTATGTCAAAATATTGGATTGAATGCCTATACTTTTTGCCGCCAACGGTTTAACCTTGGCACCTATGGGGAGAAGATCGGAATTATTTATACCTCTTTTTGGGAAGACACCCGGTGATCAAGATACTAGCTGCCCCCTCCGTAATAATTTCAATAATTTTGAATCCATTATTGTTTCAAGTTGAAAATTGCGAAATTGCTTTATTGTTTTCTTGCTATCATTGACAGCCCGATTGACTTTTCTCTTTAAGAACTGCAATATGACTGTTAGTCAATTGGCCCCAGATAGGGGTGGAGGCTATTGACTTTGTTTTTATGCCAGTAATTCCTAAACAATAAGGAACCTATGAACGCTAAAAAAATATGCCTCTTTGTGGTGATGTTCGCGATTACAGTCCAAAATTTTGTTTCTGGAGAATCAAGGATTCAACGTTTCATTAAACGAAATGCTTGTGGTGAACTTGTTGGTGCAGGATGTGGACTTACCGCTTGCGCGATAAAAGCCTACTTTGATTACAAAACCTATCTCAGTGAGAATCCAAACGATGATATTTCGTTCACAGCATGGCTTACAACGAGTGAGTGGGTTAGTGAGAATAAATGGGTCATTCTTGGGACTGCGTTCACCGGTGCGGTTGCGGGAGGACTTGCACAACATGGCTATCGCAAATACACGAGTACCAAGGAAACAAAAGAATTGATTGCTCAATATGAGGTAGAATTAAATAAACTCACCCCTCAAGAAAAAAGAAAGATATGCGCACTTGTTTATGCCGCGGCAGGAGACGCTGCTGGCGGTGTTACTGAATTCGTTAATACCACAGCTCGAATTAAAGAGCGTTTCGGAGATGCAGGCATTCAATGGATTGATGATGAAAATGTACTACATGCAAGGTTAGCTGACGGAAAAATACGCTACACCGATGATACATTTATGGCTAAACAAGTACTCGATATTTACAAAATCCATAAGAATGATGCTGATGCTAATGCATTCATCGATAATCTAAAAGATGAATTCACAAAAATGTTCCAGGATGACAACTATGATCCCTATTTTAATATGAGAGCCCATGGGCCGACAAATGCATCTTCTTGTCTCTACCCCCAAAATCGAAATCATGGTACTGAAGGTGGTTGTGGATCTGTTATGCGTGCTTGGCCTATAGGACTATTCGAAACCGATCCCGCAAAAGCCGGCCGACTAGCCGTAGCTCAATCTGACATCACACACTCACATCCATCAGCAAGAGCGGCTTGTGCTGGAGTTGCAGCAGGAATAACAACCTTGTTAAATGAGACTAATGCTCACAACGATGAGGCAACCGTAAAACAAGCCGTTGCCAATTCAATGATTGTTGAAGCTGATAAATACGAACCACCTGATACGAATCGTTTTGACAGAGCTCTATTTCAAAGTCAAGAAAGCACTGCCTCTATCATAAAAATATCTCAAACAGCCCTTAGCAAGGGTAACATGGCTACCGGCGACATATTCGCATTGGCAAAGTTTGCAGGAACACACCCGGGGGATGAAACATCTCCCGCGATTATTTTAGGAGCCACTAATCAAAGAATTAATCATCGCTCAATAACAGGTGCTTTACTTGGCTGGCCTGCTGGTGAAAGTAGTGGAGCTATGTTATACTTACTTATGCGATATGGTAGCAATGTTGACGCCGCGCTTTCTGCGGCAATTAATACTCCTGGCGATTCGGACAGTATAGCATCGCTTGCGGGTGTTTTTTGTGGTGCACTCAACGGAGACACAACGGCACTTCTAAAGAAACCAAAACTCTCTAAACTTGAAAGCCTCAATGAATTTTTAAGCTTCAGAGATCAACCGGTCGTCGCCGCATACTAAGGTCTAAACAAAGCAGGTGGCGTTTTTTGTTTCTTGATTCGTCGAGAATGAATTATCTAATCTGGGATGTCAAAATCGTTTTTTATTGCTAGAATAAAGAGGTCGTGGGGATCAGCACATATGTTTTATCAATTTTTAAAGAAAATGATTATGAACGAGAACGAAAATAAGAACGATCAAGCAATCAACGAACAAGAAGAAACAATGCAATCTGAGCAAACAAAGAGCGATTCATACCGCGAGCAGTATCTACGCCTCAACGCCGACTTACAAAACTTTAAAAAACGGGTTGAAAAAGAACGCAGTGAATGGATGCAACTTGCACAGATATCCATCCTAAAAGCCTTTTTACCAACAGTCGACGATTTGGAGCGAGCCATAAATACAGCTCAAACACTACAAACATCATTTGATCCTCAACAAGAAGGATCAAATGCTTGGCTTGAAGGTTTTGTACTCATTCAAAAAAATCTGGCCAAACAACTTGCAGATTTGGGCGTCACAGAAATAGATTGTTCGGGAGCTTTTAATCCAGAATTGCACGAGGCACTCATTCAAATTGATAATCCTGACGTAGCAAGTGGTTCTATCACGGCCGTCCTGAACAAGGGCTATGTGTACCAAGATAAAGTTATTAGACATGCACAGGTAAGCGTTGCAAAATAAACCTTCGCTCATTTGGCATTTTCTTGCACCAACTCAACAATCAATGCTAGCATCAAGAAGTAATGATTGCCGGTTTAAATAAGGAGTGCATTATGGTCTGGTCAAGAAAACGTCATACCCACTGCAACCACCCGCGTCATCTACGGTTCTATGATGCCCTAAGGCGCTTCAAGTTACGCCGCGGCGTCCGGGCGCTACCCAATATTCTTACACTTGGTAATGCATTTTTTGGTTTCTGTTCAATCGTGGCAACGGCGCAGGGCGATCTGTTTGCCGGAGCCTATTTTATTTTGATCGGCGCTTTGATGGACGGCCTTGATGGTCGTGTTGCACGCTTTGCTGGCGTAACAAGCGACCTTGGTCTGCAGCTCGATTCACTCTGTGATGGCATTTCATTTTGTCTTGCCCCGGCGTTTTTGGTCTACTACTGGCAACTACATAACCTTGGTTTTGTTGGGCTTGTTGGCGCATCGTTTTTTTTACTGATGGGGCTATTGCGACTGGCGCGCTTTAACATTACCCACGACGAGCAAACGGTCTATTTTCTTGGCCTACCAACAACAATCGCCGGCTGCTTCCTTGCAACATTATCACTCAATATGCAATCGCACATTTACTCATTAGGCCACGCGGAAATCTTTTTTTTCGTCACGCTTACCCTGGCCATGCTCATGATAAGTAAAATCTACTTTCCAACATTTAAACATATGCGCAAAAGCTATTACTCTTGGGCCTTTGCGATGTTTCTTGCCTTCACCATTATTATGGGCCTACTTAAAGTTCTTTTTGTCCTGTTTATGCTTTATTTTATTTTCACCTTTGCCGAATGCCTACGTCGGCGAGTTTTTTAGTCATTTAATCTTTTCTTTGTTACATTGAGATGTACTGTTTTAGCCCTAGGATACGTTTTATTATTTCTAAGGATAACGCCGATGGATGCTCAGAAAAAATTAATTGCCGTCGCTGTGATAAGCCTTTTAACAACAGGAATAAGCTCAACTTTTCTTTTCTTTCATTTTAGAAAAAATTTACAGGCACTCCAGCAGCAAACATCTCCATGCGAGGCTTTATCCTACACTTCTGGCTCACCCGTAACTCGTCATGCCGGTGAAAGCATGTGGTTGGCGGTCCAAAAACAAGTGCGAGACACTGTTGTTCAAGTTTGGTCACAAACCACTGAATTCAACTGGATTGAACCTTATAAAAGCCCGGCGCAAGGCGAAGGATTGGGAAGCGGCTTTTTCATTAACCCGCAAGGCGATTTAATTACAAATTACCACGTCGTCGCTCAAGCAAGCAGTGTACAAATTCAAATTCCATCGTTTGGCATGGAGCGCTTTGATATGGAAATTGTTGGTGTAAGCCCTGACCGCGACATAGCGCTCTTGAGAATAACGCCAGAAACACGAACAAGGATTAAAGAAAAACTTAAAGTAATACCTTACCTTCGCCTGGGTGACTCCGATAAAGTACTGAGATCCCAAGAAGTTCTTGCACTCGGCTACCCCCTTGGACAGACGCGATTGAAGAGTACATTGGGAATCGTGAGCGGCCGCGAACGCCTTGGAGCTTTTGGTTATATCCAAATAACAGCACCACTCAACCCAGGCAATTCAGGCGGCCCAGCAGTGAACACAAACGGCGAGGTTATTGGCATCAATTCGTGTGGTTTTCCTGATGCCCAAAATGTTGGGTATATCATTCCGATAAACGAAGTGCGAAGCGCGCTTGATGATCTCTACAAAGTAAAACTTTTGCGCAAACCGATTCTTGGCTGCCTTTTCCAAACAACGGCAACTGCGGATATGGTTAAATATCTAGGCAATCCACCAGACGGCGGTTGGTACATCGCCAAAGTATTTTCTGATTCACTTTTAGACAGTGTCGGCATTAAAGAGAAAGATATGCTCTATGAAATCAACGGCTATAGAGTTGATATTTACGGAGAACTCAACGTCCCATGGAGCGAAGATAAGGTCTCGCTTTTTGAACTTCTGAATCGCTATAAAGTTGGCGATACTATCGAACTTGTCGTCTACCGCAATGGCAATAAAAAGATGTATAGCTTCAAACTTGAACAGAAGCACCTCCCTACGATCCGCGCCATTTACCCAGAATTTGAGCCTGAAGCAAAGGATTATGAGGTCTTGGGTGGAATGGTTATTATGGAACTTACTTTCAACCATATCGAACTTTTGATTGCTCGTTGCCCAGAATTGGTTCGCTACTCCCGATCGGAAAACCAATATGAGCCGGTCTTGGTTGTCACGCATATATTGCCCAACTCGCAGTCTTACAAGGCTCGTGTACTTCATAGAGGATCAATAATTGAAAAAGTGAACGGCGAAAAAGCAAAGACGCTCAATGATTTCCGCGATCTGGCGCTGAAAAGCAAAACAACTGGCTTTATAACAATAACAACCGATGAGAACCTTCTCATGGCCTTAAACGTCAATAAAGTACTTAGAGAAGAAGATGGCCTTGCTGCCCTTTATTTTTATAAGAAATCAAAGCTTATTGACGACCTAATGGATAAAACACTACGACAAAGTACAAAATCTTGATTGGATTACTCCATGCCACCAAAAGAAAAGCGCAGACTCGATACCGTTATACAAGAAAAATATCCTCACCTTACAAGAAATCAGATTCAAAGCTTCATCTTGCAGGGAAAAGTAAAAATTGACGGCAAGCCATTACCCAAGGCAGGAACACCCGTAACAAACGATGTCATTATAACCCTTGATATCGAGATCCCTAAATACGTAAGCCGGGCAGGTTTTAAACTTGAGGCCGCGCTTAAACAATTTCCCATCGACACTACAGGACTTGTTGTTATGGACGCCGGCATTTCAACTGGAGGCTTTACCGATTGCCTCTTGCAACATGGCGCTAAGCGTGTCTACGGGGTCGATGTCGGCCACGGCCAGGTCCATGAAAGAGTTGCCAATGACCCACG
This sequence comes from Candidatus Babeliales bacterium, assembly GCA_041666365.1. GTDB lineage: Bacteria > Babelota > Babeliae > Babelales > RVW-14 > JBAYHB01. Next base: position 8,686 of record JBAYHB010000020.1, read on the forward strand.
GGTTACCCTCCTGGAAAAGACAAACCTGAGGCATTTGCAACGGCTCCCAGAACTGGTAGACTTAGTAACGCTCGACCTGTCATTTATCTCGCTCTTAAAGGTTATTCCAGCTGTAAAGATGATATTAAAGCCTTCTGGATCTATCATAACACTCATCAAACCGCAGTTCGAAGCCGACAGAGCAGATGTGGGCAAGGGGGGCATTATCACATCGGAGGCAGTACACACAAAAGTTATCGACCGCGTGACCAAAGGTATGGATGAACTAGGGTTTACCCTGGCCAAGCTTATTGACTCGCCGATAACAGGAACGATGGGGAATAAAGAATTTTTGGGGTTTTTCACACAAAAGGAAATCTAATGGATTTTAAGAAACTTGTTACGCTATTTTTAGCATTGTGCACGTGTCATCTGGACGCAAAGAACTTTGCCGAACTTAAACAAATCTACACCGATGGGTACGGGCAACTTATTCAGTCATATTTTTCTCCTAATAAAGCAACCCCTAACTTACATGCACCATGGATGACAAACGACTCAACTCGCTTCTCTTGGGAGGAGCTCTCACTCAAACATCGAGACGCTGTTGTACAATTTTTTACCTACACAAGTGACTATAATTTTATCGCACCTTACAAAACTCCAATGTACAGTGAAGGACGGGGTTCAGGATTTATTACCAGCGATGATGGATATATTTTAACCAATTTTCATGTTATTGAAGATGGAATAAAGGTTGTAGTACAACTGCCAAGCCTTGGTAAAGAAAAATTCGACATTGATTTTATTGGTGGTTCACCAGAGCTTGACGTCGCCCTATGGAAATTTACCGATCAGTCACTTAAGAAGGTTAAACAAGGACTTGGAGTTGCTAAGCTCAATTATCTTGAACTGGCAAACTCCGACGAAGTCCATGACGCCGAGAAAATTATGGAACTTGGTTTTCCCCTCGGGCAAGAAAACCTTAAATGCTCAATTGGCCCAGTCTCTGGCCATGAGCGCGTTTTAATTCCAGGATGTTATGCTGAAAACGAATTTATACAAACAACAACTCCTTCAAATCCTGGCAATTCTGGCGGGCCGATTGTTAATAAACAAGGTTTAGTTATTGGAATTGCCGCTGCTGGCGTTCACCAAGCGGATGGCATCAATTGGTTTATTCCCATAAATAATGTCATCGCAGCCCTAAAAGATTTTAATAATAAAGAAATTATCCGAAACCCGTGGTGGGGATTACATGCCATAAAAACAACCCCCGCTATGCTTGATTATCTAAAAAATCCAAATGATGGCGGCATTTACGTAACATCTGTTGAAAAGGGATCCCTTTTGGCTGAAGCAGGAATTTGTGTTGGGGACGTTCTCTATACGGTCTTTGATAAAAAAATCGATCATGACGGCTACCTCAACGTTCCGTGGAAAAATGATAAAGTTCACCTTATGGATATTCTAATAAAGATCCCGTCTGAAAGTAGTATTTGGTTCGATATCTACAGAAACGGCGAAAAGAAAACAATTACAATTACGGCAAATAATCGCTCTCCAAGGGCCATCGATTATTTATTTCCTTGGTATGAACCAACCTTAGATTATGAAATGATTGCCGGCATGATCATTGTTCCCCTTACAAAAAACCTTATTGCTGAATTGCATCGTCGTGTCGACTCAAAATATCTTGGCTTTCTTGCTCCCTACGAGAAAGTTGAAAAACAAATCGAACCTCGCCTCTGTGTAACCGTAACAATGCCAAACTCACTGGCCGACGTTTCAAAATGTTTCGAGGGAATTAACAGTGATCGTATTCTTTCAGAAGTTAACGGAATTCCTGTAAAAACCATCGCTGATTTTCGTAAAGCCGTGCTCTTGAGTAAAGAACAGTCCCATCTCGTTTTAAAAATGGAGGGCGGAACCTTTGCAGCTTTTGCGATCAAAGATATCTTAGAACAAGAGGATGTTCTGAGTCAGGCATACCAATTTAAAAAATCACACCTTATCGATCAGCTCGCAGCGTAATCTCAAAAATATACTCGAATAAAAAGCAAAAAAGGCGGGGTGATATGCCCCGCCTTTTTTAGTAATCAAAAATGTTTTTAATGCACCCCAAACTTTTCTAGTACTAAGCGCGTGTGGGTTGCTGGATCAACATCCTCTAGAATATCTTTAACCATCCCCTGCTCATCTACCAAATAGGTCTTGCGTTGTGGCACAAATATCCATTTAGACTTAGCGGCATAGGCTTTTGCTACCTGCTTTTTATTATCGCTCAACAAGATGAACGGTAGGTGATATTTTTCCTTAAACTTCTTATGGGACTCAACCGAACCATAGCTTATACCAAGAACTACGATATTGTTCTTTTCGAATAAGCCGTAGCTATCACGCAATGAACAGGCCTGTTTTGCACAACCAGGGGTATCATCCATTGGATAGAAATACAGCACAATGCGCTTACCCTTAAACTCCTCTAGCGTCCTTACCTTGCCAGATTCATCTTTGAGCGAAAACGGAGGGGCATCATCGCCAACCTTTAATTCTTTGGTAGCCTTTTTTACTTTTTCCGCTACACCGTGCGCCCCTCTTCTCACTGCTTCTTTAACATCGTGCCCTTTTTGCTTTACCTTTTCTACAGCCGCACTCAATGCACCCTTAGCCTCATCTTTCTTTTCCTCTGCCACTTTTCCGGCCTCGTCACGCGCTTTTTTTACTTTTTCCGCTACATCGTGCGTCCCTTTTTTCACGGCCTCTTTCACATCATGCCCTTTTTGTTTTACCCTTTCTTCAACAGCCCTCAATGTACTCCTAGCCTCATCTTTCTTTTCCTCTGCTACTCTCCCAGCCTCGTCACGCGCTTCTCGCAACTTGTCCTTCATTCGCTCTTCCTCCGATGTTTCCCTGCACTCACAGCAGCAATCATCATCGTCCAACTCGCTTGTTGCCCGACACAACTGCCCACTGCTAGAAAAAAGACACAACAAACCCAGAATCAATGACTTGAATGACCTGCAAATCGTTTCCATCTTAAAACCTTTCTTAATTACCAACTTTCTTACTTAATCTTTGACAACTAGTGGCGATAATTGCAATTGATCCAAGAGATCTCTCACTTGTTTTTTACTCTTCTCAATCTTCTCAACCACATTCTTATAAATTTCTTGGATTTTCTGCAGATGACGTTCGGCAGCTTCATCTTTACTGCGGGCAGCGGCAGCCCTCTGTTCACACTCCTTCATTTTCGATTCTAATGCCTGCTGGAGAACCATAATAGATACCATCATCTGCTCAACAAGTTTCGTTGCTTCAACAGCGTCTTCTTCAGTCCATCTCTTTGTAGCCTCGGCTTCATCACGAGCCGCACAGGCAGCGGCCCTAATAGCCACAACCTTCTTGAGCGCTTTTTCAGCTTCGGCAAAGACTTTTTGACACTCTTCCTCTAGTTGCTCTACTTGTTTACAATTCCCGCAAACTCCCGACCCCTCAACCCGATCCACCGATGAGCCGGCATCTTCTTTTTGGTTTACCTCAGCTCCGCTGCCCCCATCTTTTCCTACCTTTACTTCAACATCACCACAGTTGATATGGCCGGACCCTCCCCCCGCCACCGCTTCGGTCGTACAGATTGCCGCCAAACACACTACCGCGGCCGCTGCCTTCAACCGCGTACCCACACCTGATAAAACTTTTAATAAATTTTTTAAGAAATTTTTATACTTTTTCATTTTGTTCCCTTCCATATTCCACATCTTCACATCAACCTGTCCTCCGCGCCAAAAACTTGCGCGGCCTACAGCATCCCCATCTCGCTTCAAATATCGCATACAGCTCGCACCCATCACAGCCCCCTAGAGTTAGCGGTTAGACATACGGTCAACAAAAATTAACCCTTCATTTTATTCGTTATAATTTGAAAGTCAATTTTTTGAACAAAATATTTTACATTTATCCCCCTCAATTTTGAAGAGTCATCTTTTTTCATAACGCGCTTACGAATTTGCAAAAAATCTTCTGCCTTACCATTGCGTTCTTTATAAAAAGAAAAAACAAACAAAAAAGATATAATCCTGAGACGTACTTTTCTAAATGGGTGACAACCGAGAAATTTTGATTCCCAACTCAAAATTCAACAATCAAGCTATCAAAAAGAATGGGGAATCTAAACGAAAAAACTAATGGCGAAGAACATAAAAAGCCTGCAAGGAATCGACTCGGAGGCTTTTTATAACAAACCCTGGCGGTACCTATCTTTCCAGGCCGTCTCCAGCCAAGTATTTTCGGCGTCGCAAGCTTAACTTCTGTATTCGGAATGGGAACAGGTGTTGCCCTACGACTATAGCCACCAG
>JBAYHB010000021.1:0-12796 GCA_041666365.1 Candidatus Babeliales bacterium
TAACGTGGAATAAACTTGGTAATATTCAACAAAATGAAAAGTTCATTCGTCTGATTGATACCAAAGGCAATGAAATTGCCCAAATTCAAAAAAACGATGCCCGCTTCCAAGTTGATCCTAACGCATTTCTTATGGCCATCAATTATTACTGGAAGAAATACAAAAACAATTAACGCTCCTCATTTTTTTCAAAGAGGGGCGACATTACACTTTTACCCCTGTTTCATGCAAAAACTTCCCAAAAATCTTTTTATTGGTATCATTTTTTAGGTACTCAATCGTACGAATAATGAAATAAAAGGGGTCCTTAATGATAGCCAAAAAATCAGTCACCAATCATCACTATCTTCTTGGTCTTACCGCCGCAGTCTTGTTGTTGTTTTCGAGTTGCGCCAAAGAAGTAAAAAAAGAAGACATGTCCTTTGACGAGCTCAAAAAAAATGCCTTCGCTCAGATAAAAGAAAACAAGCACGAAGAGGCGATCAGCTACCTTGAACACATGACCACCCAACACGCCGATAACGAAAAAATCCCACAAATGAAGTTGCTCCTGGCCGAAGAATACTTTAAAAATGAAGACTATCCTTCAGCGGCCATCTCCTACGAGCGCTTCCACGAATTTTATCCATCAAACAAACATGCCGAATATGCAAAATACCGCAGTCTTTTGGCAAAATTCTATCTCACCTTAAAAACCGACTGCGACCAATCGGAAACTGAACACGCACTGAGCGTCTGCAACGATTACCTGAATACCCCAACCTACACAAAATACCGCACGGACGTACATGACATCAAACAAACCTGCGAACATAAACTCATCGACAAAGAGGTCTACATATTCGATTTTTACCTCAAACAAGAACAGTTTGAAGCTGCGCAAAAACGCTTAGCCTACCTACGCAAAACCTATCTGCCCATGAGCCCGTCACTTGAACCCCAGCTCATGTACCTGGAGTGCAAACTGGCCAACAAACAAAAAAATCAGTCTGAGGTAAAAGAGTACCTCACGGCCTTGGCTAAAAAATATCCCGAATCAGAATACACACAGATGGCAAGCGCACTAACGACACCAACGCCATTTTTCTTTTAATCAAAAAAGGATCTTATGAGACCAACTTCTTCCCTGGGGAGGAAGGGAGAGGAAGCAGTCGCCACGTGGCTCAAGCAGCACGGGTATACCATTCTTGAATGCAATTATCGCACCCGCTGCGGTGAAGTTGACATCATCGCAAGCAATCATGAAATAATGGCCTTTGTCGAAGTCAAAACACGCACTACCGAATACTTTCCAACCCATCTGGTCGTTAATAAGCGTAAACAAAATAAAGTCATTAAAGCCGCGCTACATTACATGGTCAAACACAGAATCTCCGATAAAGTCATCCGCTTCGATATCGCAAGCGTCACACCGGTCGAAGGTGGCTTTGCCGTCGATTACATCCCCAATGCGTTTACGAAGAGCTAATCAAGATGAGCTATGTTTCAACCAACCCTCATTTTAAAATCACATTATCAATACAACAAGAAACCGCTCGTCCTGAGCCTGTCGAAGGATACGAGCGACTAAGCTGAGGGCAAAATCATGGCTTTTTATGCATATATCTTAAAATGCATCGATGGATCTTATTATGTTGGTCACACAGATAATATTGAACAACGATTATCGCAACACCAGTCAGGCAAAATTTCAGGGTATACCTCAACAAGATTGCCCGTCGAACTTGTATGGTTGGAATCATTTAACTCACGCGATGCTGCCTTTATCGCAGAAAGAAAAATCAAAGGATGGTCTCGTAATAAAAAAGAAGCTTTGATGAGATGTGACTGGCAAAAAGTATCCGCGCTAAGTAAAAATAGGCAGGACAACTAATAATACGCTCGAATCCTTCGACAAGCTCAGGACGAGCGGCAGGCTCTCCCACCCCAACCATTTCAGATTGAAATCTAATGATTTCGCTATTTTTCATATTTTTCATTGATTTTCATTGCTCTGGCGCTTGACATTGTCGAGGGGGGGGGGGTAGAATAGTTCCAAATAGTAAATTTGTGGAATGCTTAGAAGGGAATCAGTATGAAAAAAATATTAATCGCCATGCTTCTCATGGTAGCATCATTCAATCAAGGATATGGGATTAATATAAGAACTTGGTATGCAAACAATCCAGCCGCCGCTAAAGCTGGCATCTGCGGTACTATCGTTGGTGCTGTAGCTGGCGCAGGGATAGCTTATTACATCTACGCTGAAGATGATCAGAGTTTTTTAGAGGTTGCAAAAGCACATCCATGGATCATCGCTTCCGGTGTTCTCACAGGAGCTGTTGTTGTCGGTGGTGGCGCAGGTTACTCCGTCTATCGCATTGAACAAAAAAAGAAGCCTGCACAAGCTGAGGGAAACACCCAGAAAATGGATACCACGTACGAAGAGCTTTTCGGTCAGAATCAGGAGCCGAAAGACAAGCATTTTGAACAGCAGGAATCTCATAATGAGCCCATTGTTGTAGATAATGAAACTAAAACAGTGCTGGCGGAATTGGCACGTTTAGTACGAGACGCTGGAACAAACGTCCCCTATATTATCGATAATGAGTATCTCAAACTTCAAGCCTTGTTTGCGGCAAATACGCATAAAGGCAATAATGATCTTCAGGCCATCAACACGATCATTCAGGCGGTTAATAAATACGAAACTGTTGCCTCAGTTATCACGAAACTTATCCAGATCCCTCTAGCGGCGAGCGCTATAGCTAGGGATCAAGATCTCAAAGATCTGTGCCCCCAACCCGATCATGCATAGTATCATGAATCACCATTTTTTCTGCAACACGATGAAACAGTGGCGCGGCGACTTCTGAGGCCCAAAGTTGGGCCTTGGCCGGTTCGCGGATAAAGGTAATCACCACGCGGCGGTAGCCATCTTTTTCAACAATGCCTGCAAACGTATAGTTGTGCGCCGTCTTTGAATAGCGACCATCTTTGACGCAACGGGCGGTTCCAGTCTTTCCCATCACCCTGCACCCTTTGACGCCATACTTCTGACCAATCTGCTGCAAAATATCTTTCATGGTTGCGATCGTTGCAGGTTTATAGAGCCGATGAGAAACTTTAGGTTGCTGCCCAGCAATAATCAAACAGGGATCAACTAAATAGCCACCGTTTGCAATCACTGAAAATGCTCGCCCAAGTTGGAGCAAGCTTGCCATCATCTCGTACCCGAACGACATCACCATAAGCGATGAGCGGCTCCAATGTTCAGGAGAGTTAACAAACCCAACACGCTCACCGGGAAACTGAACCCCGGTTTTACTCCCAAATCCAATACGCCTCAAATGATCATAGAATTTAGTACCAAGCCGCCGAACAACTTTGACCACGCCAACGTTACAGGAATATTTAATAACATCATGAAAGGCCAAAATATTGTTATTCTCTCGCAATGCATTCAAGAGCACATTGGTCACGTTTTCAACACGCAGGCCATCGATATAGGCAACCGGCCCTTCGCAATCGATTTTTTCATCAGGCGTTACAACGCCCTCTTCAAGCGCTGCCAGCGCACATAAGGCTTTAATGACCGACCCTAACTCAAAAATTTCAGTCACAATAATATTTTTGGTGACATCAAGTGATGCAACTTTGGCGTTCGGATCAAAGCCGGGATAGTTAGCCATCGCCATAATTTCACCACTGTCAGGGTTAAGGACCAAGACCGCACCGCCAAGCGCTTGATACTCTTTGACCGTTTTTTCAAGTTCTGAGTAAGCAAGCGTTTGGAGCGTACTATCAATAGTCAGCGTTACCGGCTCGCCATCTTTGCCCTCGCGCTCAATATGCTTAGTAAAATAAAAGGCGCCTGAACGAGCATCTTTTTCCAATCGTAGTGTGGCAGCATGACCGCTCAATTGTTTGCAGCACAAGAGCTCCACACCGGCAATACCCTCGCTATCAACGTTGGTAAAACCTAAAATGTGTGCCAGCTCTTTGTAGGGGTAACAACGATGGAATTCATTAATAAAATGAACATCAACAAGTCCACGCTTTTCAAGTGCCTCGCACCGCTTTTGTGGTACGCGCCGCTCAAGCCATAAAAAGTATTTTTCAGGGTGGGCTTTAAGCCGGGCATACACTTCAGGGTATTCCTGCTTAAGAAACCGCTCAGTCGCCTCACGCTGTTCAAGTTGTCTGGGCAGAATAAATGCTGAAATGTCTTCTTTATTAAAGACCAGCGGCTTGCCATACCTATCATAAATTACTGCACGCGGTGGATGTATGGTTACCGAAAGCTCATGCTGTTGCTGGGCAAGATTTTTAAAGAATGTCGTTTGCCGTATTTGGATTAAAAAGAGCCTGACGACAATGACTGAGAATAAAAAACAAAAGCACAAAAATACGATAATGATGCGAACTTTATATTTTTCTTTTTGTATCATGAGCACAACCTAGTGTTATGAGCGTATACCTAAAAAATCAACGGTCGTCGTTACCGTCGCCGTCATGAGCGCTGCCATGGTCAGAGGGGCCATTGATTGCTGGTCGGCAATCTGTTGCAACTTTTCTGAATCCTTAAGCGCATACATCGTTGAAGCAACTTCAGCATGCTCCTTGCGCAGAATATCCAAGCCACGTTCAAGCCGTTGTTTTTCGTAATTCATTTTAATAAGCGCGTTATGAAAATAAATTCTAGAAAACACCGCCCCTATAACAAATACTCCGAGCCACCACTTCTTCATACATCCCTTCTTTCAATCGGCGTCCGTTCGTGGTGAGGCGGCGCCCCATCCATTCATAGATTCGAGACGCTCGCGCTGCTCGCTCCTCACTACGAACGGCAGTGGGCGCCATCTCGAACCATACGGACCTTATGCAAAACAACATAATTTATTTAAATGCTAGCCGCTGCCCCCTCAATTTGCTAGATTTTGCAGAATCGGGTAAGTTTTAGCTTGTGCGTCGTCATTCTCTCATCATTTTTTTACGACAAAGGATCAGTTCTATGAAAAAAACAAATCTGCTTCTCGCTGCAACTGTCTGTCTTGCTACCCTTGGTGGATGCAAATGGTCATGCTGCTCTCACTCACACGACGCTGAAAAAGCTGAACAAACAGAACAAAGCAAACCAACAGTCGCAAGTGCTGTTATTGCCGTTGAATCAAATGAAAGCTTTGAAAAAGAAGTTATTAAATCTGAAAAACCTGTTATCGCAGACTTTTCAGCCCAGTGGTGCGGAGCCTGCCAAACCATGAAACCGCTCTTTGAAGAACTTGCTCAAGAATTGGACATGTACAAATTTGTTACCATCAACGTCGATGCTGCTGAAAAGATTGCTCATGACTACAACGTAAGCGGCATTCCAATGTTCGCTTTCTTCAGCCAAGGCAAAGAAATAAATAAAGATAACCGCATCGTTGGCGCGATCAGCAAAGAAGATTTTAAAAAAGCTATCGAAAAAGCTTTCAAATCATAATCCCCCCAAGGAAGTCATGATGCACCTAAAACTTACCAATTCATTTTCGCGCACAAAAGAACTATTCACCCCGCATAACAAGGAAAATGTTGGCATGTACGTCTGCGGCATAACTCCTTATGATTATGCCCACCTTGGCCATGGACGGTGCTACACCCAATTCGATGTGCTCTTTCGACTTTTACAATTTCTTGGCTATAACGTTACCTATGTCCGCAACTTTACCGACATTGACGATAAAATTATTAATCGGGCACAGAAAGAGAGTGTTCAATTCTCAGACATCGCGCAGAAATTTATTAATGCGTACACACAGGACATGGCACGACTCAACTGCCTTGCCCCTACTCATGAACCACGTGTTACAGCCCTTATCCCTGAAATTATTACGTTTGTCGGTGGACTGATTGAAAAAGGTCATGCTTATGTTATCGACAACGATGTCTACTTTGATATCTCAACCTATCCTTCCTACGGAAAACTTTCAGGACGAGCTATCGATGATTTGAAAGCAGGTGCCCGCGTAAGCGTTGATACACGTAAAAAAAACGATGGTGACTTCGCGCTCTGGAAAGGAACCGACGAAGGAACCTTCTGGCAATCTCCGTGGGGCTATGGCCGACCTGGCTGGCACATTGAATGTTCTGTCATGGCGCGTCAGTACCTGGGATCAACTATTGACATCCACGGCGGCGGCATGGACCTTCTTTTCCCCCACCACGAAAATGAACGCGCACAATCTGAATGCCTTTGCGGCTGCCAATTTGTACGTGTTTGGCTCCACAATGCATTCGTTAATATTAATAAAGAAAAAATGTCCAAATCACTCAACAATTTCATCACCCTTCGCGCGGCGTTTGAGGTTGTTGATCCAATGGTCCTGCGCTACTTTTATCTGCAACACCACTATCGCACACCAATCGATTTCAACGATCAAGATTTACAAGGTGCCCGCAGCGCCTATCAAAAACTTGTTATGGCACTACGACCTGATTGTCATACCGGCGGAAGCCGGTATCCAGATAGTTTAGCTCAAGATGAAAGCCTGGATCCCGTTCTTCAACGGGATGACAAAAATGGATTTCTCAAAAGGCGAGAACAGAACCTCGCAATCGCCACACAAGAACCGCTCGCACATAGCATGGTGGAGGCCTTGTGTGATGATATGAATACGCCGAAACTGCTTGGCATCGTATTTGAGCATTTGACAACTATCAGGAATTCGCCTCAGCTGGCCTCATTTGCAAATTTTATTTTCATCTCTATACTTGGTCTAACATTGCAACCGCTTCCACAAGAAGATCTCGCGATTACACCTGAAATTTCAGATCTGATACAACAACGGGAACAAGCACGCATAGAAAAAAATTGGGCCCGTGCCGATCAATTACGTGACGAACTCTTACAGCGTGGTTACAAAGTTCAAGATAAAAAGGTATAACAAACAATTCATTTTTCGCACGAGAGGTTTCCATGGTGTTTACTACCAAAACCATGACGATGTCGTATGTCGTCGGAGTTTTTATTGTATTAATAACGCTACAACAACTTTCAGCTCAACCTGTACAAACGTTAGATAGTGATCTTGATAAAATTGCTTCTCCCGAAAAAATAGTGCTTCATACAAAAAAGGCCAGTAAACAACCGCCCCATCGCAGAAGGACTACGAAGAAAAAACATGCGCTCCGAATAATGCCACGAGGAAAAAAACAATCAATCGACGCAAGCAACAGCCAAGATAGCCAGCAGGCAACATCCCCAAAAAAACGGGTACTTAAAGAAGTTCGCCATAACATTATCGCAAGCGCAAAAAAATTTCTTGATCATCCCTACATATCGACAAAAAATCAAGTTGCTCAAACGGCTCACACTTCTTCTAAGAAATCAAAAAAGAACAGGGGACATCACATCGATTGCTCAGAACTTGTGCAACGGGCGTACGCCGATAATAAACTCCCTGTCCCACGTACTGCATGTATACAATTTTTGAAATGTAACAAAATCAAAGACAACGTTGCAGAAAGACTCAAACCTGCCGACCTCGTTTTTACCGCCAGGGCCAAAAATCCAGGGCGCATCGATCACGTTATGGTCTACATGGGTAACGGCATTCTCCTTGAATCAACAGGCGCCCACGGCAAAGTCCGCATTATCCCAATCAAGCGCCGTTCGGGCAAATTCCTTGCTGAGCTACCGTATGGAAAACGTGCGGGTAAATACGTTTACTACTATGGTTCATTCTTCAAGAAAAAATCATCATCGGCAACATCCGATACACAAGACACTTGTACAACAAGCACCCATACTCAAGAACAAGCTGCTCACAACGCACAGGCATAGGTCCGGGCAAGCATTTTCTCGTAGACGCTTAAAAGAACCGGTTCCAGGAGCATGGTAACTTTGTTAAAATCATCCGGTTCAACACGATAGGAACTGTGATGCTTTTTATTGATATGCGATTTATGCTTTTGTGTCATAGAACCTTTTTGATCAAGCGACCTTTCGGGCAACTTCCAGTAAGCGTCTAAAAACGTTACCTGCGTTTTCCCTTCATTATTACTCAAGATGAACGCCACACGCATCGTTGGATCATAGGGGTGCCCATCAACCTCAACTATTTTTGATGGACAAAATTGTTCAAGTAAAAAGGTCTTATTTTTATCACGCAGCCAGTACTCATATTCTTTTTCTTTTCTGTTGGGGACTTTAGCCTCTTGCCCAAAAAGAGATTGTACTGTTTCGGCAAGCTCCTCACGCGCTACCATGACAATACCCATTCCCTTTGAAGCATTAAGTGGTTTTATCACATAATAATCACTCGGCATCTGTCGAATAACTTCTTGTAAGAGATCAATCGTTATTGCTTTTTCACATACAAAACACCCAGGCCGAACTACGCGTAGCCACGGTTCATCAAACAGTTGATCAGAAAAACATTTATTATTTACCCAATACGTCGTTGCCCGATCAAGGATGATAAATCTATCGTAAGCCTTTACCTCTTGGGCCCGAATAATATTTTTAAGGACACGGGTATTAAAGGTAATGATAATCCCATCATAAAAAGCGATCTGTTGTTGATGACAAAGACTCATTCTTCTTTTTATTGTTTTAGTCGCGCTACATAGCTGATCAAGAGATAAAACGCTTATTTTCTCTGCCTCGGATAACTCAGAGATAGCATACATTCCCGCAAGTTCGGACATGTGGTGAGTGAAAATTGCTTCCAAGATCGGGTGTATGTTGCGCAATTGACCCCAAACCTTGGTAAACATTGCCCCTTGACCATACAGGGCGTCATAGCCATTAAATTGTGAAACTGTCCCTTGCCCAAATTCACAAATTTTTATGGTTTGGCCATCGAATTTCAGATCAACAATACACAGCCCAACGTCGGCCGGATAGGGGTTTGCGCAAAGAATAGTGCCGAGTAAAAAAACATAGTTCGCTAGTTTCATGGTACCCTTTTTTCTTAGATAGTTTTTTATTAGGTCCGTTCGTGGTGAGGAGCTGCAAGGCAGCGTCTCGAACCATACGGCCCACTCCCTCTGATCAGCGACTGAAAACTTTTTCATACACCATCAAAACCTTTTCAAGGCAACACTGCGTTGCGTAATGCTCAAGCATAAACCGATAGGCGTTTACCCCAAGACCTGCCGCGAATGATGGCTGATCAATCAATCGCTCAATGTTCTCTGCAAGGCCCTGGACGTCGCCCTTATTAAAAAGCAATCCCGTTTTTTCGTGTTCAATAATATTTTCCATTCCTGTTCCACGGGTTCCAATTAACGGTTTTTTCATCAAAGCGCCTTCCATCAACGCTATGCCAAACCCCTCCTGATTGCTTGTCAGTACTTTAATATCGCTGTGATAAAGAAGCTCGGGAATAAGTTTGGTATAGCCGAGAAAATGAATAAACTGATCAAGCCCTAACTGATGCACAAGATCTTGAATATATTTTTTACGCGGACCATCACCAGCACATACCACCTGAACGATACGCCCATGATTCTTTATGATGGTATCAACTGCTTGAACAAGGATTTCGTGATTTTTCCACTGAGCATTTTTATAGAAAATACCAACCATGCATATGATCGGGCAATCCATGATATCGACACCAAAGTTTCGCTTAAAGAATGTTTTTTTATCTTCTGTTGGCACAAAGGAGGTAAATCGCGTTTGATCAAACAATGGCGCTACCCATGTTATCTCTTTAATTCCCAAGCGAGCCGTACGATTTTTAGCGCAAACAGATACTTCAATATGTGAGCTCACACCAATCACACCGTCAAGGCCTTTTAATAACTCATTCTTTGGAAGCTCTTCATGATGAAGCGTCAAAATAACTTTGACCGGATAGATCTGTTGTACTTTTCTTGCAACCTCAAGCTCAAGATCATCCCCAACATTGCAGTGTAGCAGATCAATGTGCTCAAGCCTGCACACACGCAAAACCTCTTGTACTAGATAGGTCAATTCTTGCGCACGCGTCATAGGCTTCTTAAGATCAACCTCCTGACACGCATAATACGGCAGAGCAAGTCGCTGGCACTCGGTCTGAAACGATGGGCTACGAACCAACATGGTAACCTTGATTCCTGCATCGAGAAGCATTTTATAAAGCTGCATCCGATACACACTAGAGCCAAACGTCCCACTCTTTGCTTCACTTGTCCTGACCGCATACATTAATAAGATTTTTTTGTTTTCGAGATGTTGAAAAGTTGTTCCCCCTTCAAGCTTCGTATAGATGCTGCTAAAAAGAACGACTAGTACCAAGATATATTTATTCATTTCCCACGCTACTTTCTTCGCTATTGCTCAAAACATCTGCATAAAAATTGATTATCTTGCCCAACGTTGCTTCCATACCATAGTTGGCAAGAACAAATGCGTGAGCATTACTTGCAAGCTGAGTCCCATAGGCAGGGTTATTTAAAAGTCGCTTAAGCTGCACGGCTAAATCTCGTTCATCATTTTTTCTAAAAAGAAGCCCTGTTGCTTCATGTGTGATAATATTTTCCATTCCCGTTCCACGGGTTCCAATTAACGGTTTTTTCATCACAGCTCCTTCAAGAAGCGCTATCCCAAAGGCTTCCATATCGCTGGTAAGCACATTAATGTCGCTATGGTACAAAAGCTCTGATACACAATCGATATGCCCTAGAAAATGTATCTGCCGCTCCAGTCCCAATTTTTGACCAAGAGCTCGTATGTCCGACAAGCGCTTTCCATCACCAGCAAGCATTACTTGAACGTTTTTACCTGCCACATCTTTTAAATTTTTAATTGCCTTGATCAAGACCGCATGATTTTTATGAGTTTGATAAAAGTTTGCAATCGAGCAAACAATAGGATCGGACGTAATTTCAATACCAAAATGCTCTTTGAAAAATGCTTGTTTGGTGTACTGCGGAGAAAATGATAAAAATTTAGTTTCATTAAAAAACGGTGGTATCCATGCAATTTTTTTTATCTGGAAATCAAGCGCTCGGTTGCTTTGTTCAAGCAAGGTGGTAATTCCTGAACTCACACCAATAACCCCATCAATTCCTTTTAAGCAATTGCTTTTATGAAGATTATCACCATGCAGCGTAACAACAACTTTAATGCCCAACGCCTTGGCAACCTTTTTGACAATAATGAGTTCGAATGGTGAATTACAATGGATGAGATCAATCTTCTGGCACCGACATACAAAACCTAACTGTTTCTGGATCTCTTCATTTCTCTTCTTAACTGATGACGTTGTCATGCCAATAAACGGTAACCCCTGTCTTTTTAATGATTCCTGTAACCCCTTGAAGTCAACAACAAATAACTGTACATCAATGCGTGCCGACAACAAATAGTTGAAGAGGTTCAGTTTGTATTCACTCGATCCCCCAGGCGTAACGCTTCCCCCTTTTTGGACCGTCGGACAACTATAGAGAATTAAGAGTCGCTTACCAGAAAGTCGTTGCTCCTCTGACGCAAAAATCGAGCCTTCAAGCAACAAAAATAGTAAAAAATAGTTATGTAGTGGGAATCGTAAGAAATGAAGCTTCATTTTACCTCTCCTTAAAACAAACGCTCATAAACGAATAATTTCATTCTATGGTTTCTCACTGCTGTGTAAACAACATCTTTAAAGTCATTGAAAGGGTATTATTGACATCCCTAGGTCTACGGCATAAAAGTCTTTGTAATCGATACTTTACCAAACCATACCTTAAGGGGGCAACATGTTCTCTATCCCGTATTATCGTGTGATTTTCATTATTACACTCTGCTCTTTACTCCACGCAGCCATATGGAACGGCCTAGCCGATACCGTTCATGTCATAGTTATCACAAGTAGATCGTCTGAGCTTGGAGGTACAGAAATGCATAATTTTGTTTTATATAAAATATTGTTGTCACGCGGTTATTCTACAAATATTCTTGTTACGCCCGAATCGAAGCTCGAGACCCTTTTTAAATCAAGTGGACTCCCCTATGCTACATTTTCTACATCCACATCTTCTACGGCAGACAACTTAGTATTAGATATCCTCCCTTGCTGTCGCCAAGATCGTTTAAATATTTTGATATGCACGCTGCCACGACAATTAGTGCTCAAAGAACAGCTGGCCACCTATTGTAAAGCAAAAACAATCGTTACTATGCATATGCCTATGGATAACTATAAAAAATTTAATAGTGACTGCTTACGCCACGCTGATGCCATCGTCAGCGCAAACTTAGATACCCTTGAACTTGTTACAAAAGCAACAGAAAACCAAGAAATCCGCCCCGTCACCATAGAACATATTTTCCCCTTCGTTGATGAGGACAGATACTTGCACTTCTCGCCCAAAGAAAAAAATCGCTACGCATTCTTTAAAAGCCATGGAGTTGAGGTGAGACAGCGCCCAGTTGTTACCGTAATCGCAAACATGTACAAACATGTTAGTGAATATAAAAACTTCCCCTTATTGTTTGCTGCCATAAAGAAAATTGATACCCCTGTAGAAGTCATGATGGCCGGTGATGGAGTACAGCGACCAGCACTTGAGGAGATGGTGAGGAAAATGGGGTTGAAGCGCCGCATTCACTTTTTAGGGTTTATACAAGATATCCCAGAGCTCCTCTACCACTCAGATATCCATGTGCTACCAAGCGCTAAAGAATCGTTTGGGCTTGTTCATATTGAAGCAGCATTTCTAAAAAAACCATCTATTGGCGCACACGGAACCGGCGCAGACATGATTATCAAAGATGGTCAGACGGGATTACTCTTTAAAAATAATGATGTAGACGACTTAGCAAAAAAGATAAAGCTGCTCATTACTAATCAATTATTGCGAA
>JBAYHB010000022.1:0-12586 GCA_041666365.1 Candidatus Babeliales bacterium
TCGTCATGTGGTCAGTCTCCTTTTTTTGTTGTTATATTTTTTAGCTTAATCGGCTAAAAAGGATTGACCACATTTTTCTGATCATTTTTTATTGTGCATAAACTCTAATGAGCCATCCGTCCGTATGGTTCGAGACGAAGTTCCCAACCCGTTCGTGGTCCGCAGCGAGCTCTGCGAGTGTCTCGAATTCCTGTCCTGAGCTCTGTCGAGACAAAAAGAAGAAGCGGCTACAAAGAAGTAACCGCCTCTGTGTTCTAAAAAACTGATTAATGATGATTATGCTTGGGCTACTGCCGGTTGAGCTTGCTTGAGTGCCGCAATTTTTTCATCGATGATATTGATTTCTTGATCAATCTTAGCTTTTTCATCGTCGCTAAGAGCGCTTTCATTCATTGCTTCCTTTGCACTAAGAAAGCCATATACGAAGGAGATTGCGATAACTTTTGCGTTTAGCATTGATTCTATGAAGTTGTCTTTATCTACTTTTTCCACTTCCCATGATGCTTTACCCAAATGTACAAGACCTATAACTGAAGCGTACAACCCGTACATGCCAACCGTGTTGATTAAAAACGCCTTGACGGCTGATTTTGTTCCATCACGTAATGTTATGAGTGTCTTTTTTTGAAGTTCAAGTTTGCTAATTTCATCAGTAGGTTTGGCATGAGATTGTTGGTAGCGATAGATACCATAGGCACTCAAAGCAACGGCGTTTGCTATGGCAACGTTTATTGCTAGAGTTTGAACTTTGGGAGTGAGAGCGTTGAGCGGCGGCTGTGAATTAGTAATGATCAATGCGGCAATAACTACAAATAACATCTTTTTCATACAAAATCCCTTCTTGGTTAAAATTGACTAATAGAACCAAGATACCCCCCCCCATCTAAAAGTCAAGCTTTAGGTCAATAAAAATATGACTTTGTAGTGATAATTTGAGGTTTCAAGTTGAAATTATCAACCAACAGCCTTGCCCAGTGCGTGCCGCTGAATGCGTCCGACCCTGATGCGGGCCATGTCGGCGCTGCCGAGGTGTTTTGATGCAATCGAATTGACCTGCTCAAGCGGGAGTGTTTTGAGACGTTTGAGTGTTGCATCATAGTAATCATAGGGGAGGTGCATCGATGCCAGGTAGCACAACGTCCCGGCGATAGCGGCGTTAGTTGCCACACGGTCGACCATTTTTTTTGCATACATTTGTCGGGCACCATCAAGCTCTTCCTGGGTAATACCATGGTCTCCGATGTCATCAATCATTGTACGAATCATATCATCTGCTTTTTCAAGGTTTTCTGGACTTAAGAGCGCGCCAGTGTAGGTAATGCCAGGAACATTGCTTGAGCGTGAGGCAAGTCCGCCGAATGCCGTGTAAAAAAGCCCTTTTTCTTCGCGCAGGCGGAAAAGGCGTGAGCCAAGAGACGTAAAACATGCAGCGTTTAACAGTTTAAGTGGCAAGAAATCCTTGTGATGGACCGTGACAGGACATGGTTCGCCGAGCAGTAAGATTGCTTGGTCGCGAAGCATGTAGGTATCGATGGTGGTTGCTGGTGTGAAGACAGGATCTGGAAAGTTATTTTTAAGTGCGTGGCCTTGAGGAAGTTTGCCAAACGTGTTGGCGACCAATTTTTCTATCGTTGCAGGATCAAAGTCGCCGACGATAGCAAGGACCATGTTTGCAGGGTTGAGTTCTTTTTTATGAAGAGCAATCAGCTGTTGTCGTGTTATTTTTTTAATTGATGTGATTGCTTGGTCGGTTGTCCATTGATAAGGATGCTGTCCATACAGTGTGTTGCGTAAGAGCTCGAACGCAACATAGCGAGATGAGTCTTTGCTGCGTTGCAGCGAGCTTATATAAATCGCTTTAAGTTTATCGAGCACTGCTTTGGGAAATGCTGGGGTTGTCAGGACTTTGCAAAATTCTTGTGTTGCAAGGTCAAAATCGCTGTTAAGCGCGACAAGACTTGCGCCGTCGCGTGCGTAACTGTAGCCGGCACCAAGGTTTTCAAAAAAAGAAACGATTTCGTTTTTATTATGTGCCGTCGAACCTTCGATGAGCATGTGCATCATCAGGTCTGCGGTAATGCTTGCAAGCGTTTGTTCTGTATCGAAAGCATTTTTATAGGCAAGATCCATGTGTATGAGCGGCGATGTGTTATCGTGGTAGAGTACAACGGTAAGACCATTTTTGAGGGTGTAGACTTTATCCGGGTGGGGGAACGCAAAGTTGATGAGCTGTGGGGCTGGAAGTTCGTGGACAAAGGCGGGAGCTTCAAGCGGAGACGTGCGCGTATATTTTTTAATGATGGTTGCGTCGAAGGCATCGGATTGTTTTTTGATATCAGCACGTTGGTCTTTTTTATCATGAGGTAGAGGAATCACTTGAATGATGTTCATAAGAAATGGATCGAGATAGGTTTTTGCAAAGCTTTGAACCTGCGTTGGCGTGATGGCGCCGTAGTGATTGACTCTACTGAACATTTCATACTCGTTGCCTGTGGCAAATAAAATTTTGATCCATTGACTAACAATTGCTGCCGGACTGTCCAGTCGCTCATAAAAAGTGCGGCTTTTATATTTATGGGCGCGTAGCAGTTCATCAGGCCAGACTCCTTGCCGGGCGATATCTGAAAGTTCCGTGCGTACAAGTTGGATACAGTCATTGAGCTTATTTTTGAGTGGTTCAATGAAAATACAAAGTAACCCCTCATGAGTAAATTTATGAGCACTCACACTAACTGATGCTGCTATTTTTTTCTCATCAACAAGAAGACGGTGCAAGCGGCTACATTGTCCGTTACCAAGAATGATTTCAAGCGCCGATGATATAATTTCGCTACGGTCTTTTAAGCCGGGGATTGCCCAATAGAGCATGACCTGGTCTTTAGATACATCTTCATATATTTTTACGTGGTGAGTGATCAGTTCGGGATACATTTTAGGAAAGTGTGGATCGGTTGGTTGTAGGTCACTTGTTATGGGTTCGAAGTGTTTTTCTGCCAGTGCAAAAGCATCTTCAGGGTTAATATCACCGACAAAAAAGAGGGTGGCTTTTTGTGGGCAGTAGTGGCTCTTGTAAAAGTGTTTTAAATTCTTAGCTGAGAGCGTTAGTAAATCATCTTTGTAGCCGATGACCGGTGTATGGTAAGGATGGTTTGGAGGGAAGGCGACTTCACAGGCTTTTAAAAACATCATGCGCCAATAATTATCTTTTCCCATTTTCAACTCTTGGACAACGGTGCGAATTTCTGATGAAAGATGTTCTGTATCAAAACGTGCATTTTGCATGCAGTCGGCAAGAATATGGACAAATGGTTTCCAGTTATCCTTGTTGGTTTCAAAATAATAACTTGTGGTATCTGCTGAGGTAAAAGCATTGTACGTAGCGCCATACTTACGGGCGATGGCATCGATGTCGCCTTCGGTAAGCGTGTTGGTTCCTTTGAAGATCATATGTTCAATCAGGTGCGCAAGACCGCGCTGGCCTGCTCCTTCGACCGAAGAGCCAACGTTGTAGGCAATTTGGACGAGCACTTTCGGAATCTTTGGTGTTGTGTAGATCAAGACGGTCATGCCATTTTTAAGTATTTTTTTGTGGATTTTATCATGGGGAACTTCAAAGTGTGGAGCATCTTTGTGTGGAGCGACCAGCGGGCGTTTAGTTTTTTTTCTGAAGTGTGCAAGAATGAGTGCGATGGCGCAGATGCAGAGAACAATGATTTTGATTTTAGTGAACAATTCCATGTGGACTCCTTTTCTTAAAGTAGGGGACATGTTACGTTGTGAAATAGCTTGCCTACCCTAGCACACGGCATCGATGAAATGCAACGACCGACTAATTAGTCCGTATGGTTCGAGATGGCGTCCCAACCGTTCGTGGTGAGGAGCCCGTAGGGCATCTCGAATCCATCAACGGTGGGACGCCCCTCACCACGAACGGACTAGGGGATGTAAAGGATGACGTAAAGGAATGTATGAAGATTCTTATTATTCGTGTTTCTGCCATCGGGGATGTTGTGCATACGCTTCCCTCTCTCTTTCTCTTAAAAAAACTTCTTCCAGAGTGCACCATAAGTTGGGTAGTCCAAAAAAAAGCGGCTGATCTCCTTGTCGGCCAACCCTTTCTTGGTCATGTCTGGGTACTCCCCGACCATTATCTTTCGCCGGGCAATCTTGCAACAACAGCCAACATTATACGTGATATGCGCCGACATCGTTGGGACGCGATTATTGATTTTCAAGGACTTCTTAAGACATCGCTGCTCATCTTTTTGCTGCGTGGGAAAAAATTTGGATTTAGCGCTGCGCATGCACGCTCGGGTTTTACGACATTGTTTACTCATAGGCGGCATACCCCTGATTATAAAAATATTGTTCAGAAAAATTTGTCGCTGGCATCCTACGTTGCTTCTGTTCTAACTCCTTACCGCTCATGTCCGACAGTGCTGTCGCTGGCTCAATATTTTATTTTTGAAGTACCGCAAAAAAAACAATGCGCGGTAGAAACATGGCTGTGTGATGTTGGGGTGCATGATAAAAAAATTATTGTACTCAGCCCAAATACCACGTGGGATGAAAAGCATTGGCCCGTTGAGCATTGGATTACACTTATCCAGCTTGGGGCCAATGATCCACACTTTAGTCGAGCATGTGCTTTTGTTTTGGCTGGTAAAGATCATGGTCAGGCAGCACTTGCCGTGTATCAAGGATGTCTTGAACGTGGTATCACTCTCATAACAGTTCCCGGGTGGGATTTGGCAACGCTTGCTCATTGTCTTAAACAGGCCTCTTTGGTTGTTGCACCCGATACAGGCGTGTTGCATCTGGCAGATTTTTTAGGGACACAGACAATTGCGCTTTTTGGCCCTACCAATAAAGATGTTCATGGGCCATTTTGGCAGGCGCGTAATGTGCGTAACGCTTACCAGATAGGGAGTGCTTGCTGCAAAGATGGGTGCGCAAAAAAACAAAAAACTGTATTCTGTCGGTGTGGAATGTATACACTAAAACCGGAAGAACTTTTTGCGCGCATAGACGCTTGTTTGGGGATACCTGGAGGGAAGGTTTGACGTATGATTTTTATTATTCTTTTGTTATTTGTCAGTTTGTGTTGTGCAAGCAATCCGTTGATAACAACAAAACAATTATCGTTTCGTACTGAAAGCGCGCCGACTATTTTAACAATGGAGCGTGCGGTCGAGTTTGCATGTCAGCATCGCCCCGATGTAAAGGCGCTTAAAGAATTAGAGCAGGCTTACCGTATGCAAGCAAACGCAACGTGGGGAGGATATCTTCCAACGGCAGACGTGAGTGCCGAAGTTTCAAAATGGAGGGGGCAATCTTGGCCGACCGTTAATATGGGGCTTTCTGTTAAGCAGCCAATTTTTGATCCGAGTTTGTCTTCAAATTATAGTGCTGCGCGTAGTGATACTGAGCGGCAAAAAATGGTAACCGAAGCGACATTGCTTGAAATCAGGCATGCTGTTGAGGTTGAATTTTTAAAGGCGTGG
Source organism: Candidatus Babeliales bacterium (assembly GCA_041666365.1). Taxonomy (GTDB): domain Bacteria; phylum Babelota; class Babeliae; order Babelales; family RVW-14; genus JBAYHB01. Next base: position 5,505 of record JBAYHB010000022.1, read on the forward strand.
CAACTCCAACAGCAGGAAGAAGCAATACAATCGCTCTACACATCGTCTGAAGTGGTATTTAAAGAAGCGCAGCATAAAAATAAGGAATGCTTACTTGATGCAACTGAGGTTATGAAAAGCAACGCTGAGCACGCATCTGATGTAGCAACGTTTCATAGTTACCATGATGATCTGAATATCGAGCAACGCAAACTTGAATTTTTACTTGGCTACAGCGTGCGCTTGCGTGAGGGGTCTGATGGGAAAAAAATGAATTTAAGTTGGGGTAGCCAGCGTGATGTGCAACTACATGATCTGCATTGGTATATCAAGCATGCGATTAAAGGACACCCCGCGCTAAAGGAAATACTCAAACGGATTGAAACAGAGCAGCATCGCGTCAGAAGTTTACAAATGAGCGCTTCGCCAAGGATCGATCTTGTTGCAGGTGCCGGGACACAAAGCGAGGATGTGTATGATGATACACATATTTTTCATAGGGGGAGGTCTTCTTACTACAATGTTGGTGTTAGAGTTGGGCTGAATGTTTTTGATGGACTTGTTAGCAACTACAGTGAGCGTGCTGCCCATGCCCGGGTTACGTATGAACGTTGTAACTATGATCAGAAACTTAACGAAATTAGAACGGCTGTCGAAGGTGCTTTTTATACGCTCTCAAAATCGATGACCAGTTTGCATGCTGGCAAAATTGAGTTTAACCGTGGGAAAAATGAATTTGAACGACGTAAGCATGAATTTGATGCGGGGCTGATATCGCCGGTTGACTATAAAGTTGCAAAGACTGCATGGGAAAAAGCTCGCTTTCAGCTGATTAGCTTGCGTGTTGATGTAGCAATCAAAGAGCATGATTTACTTTACGCGTGTGGCTATCCAACATTCAGCGAGCTTGAAACAAAAAAACCTAAACTTGTGGAAGTGTAATGCCAACCTGTTTCATATATTTTCCTTTACGATCTGCATAGGAAATATCACAACGTTGATCTGATTCAAAAAATAATACCTGAGCGATGCCCTCGTTAGCATAAATTTTTGCGGGAAGTGGGGTTGTATTCGAAATTTCGATGGTTACGTAGCCTTCCCATTCAGGTTCAAAGGGTGTGACGTTAACGATTATACCGCAACGTGCATAGGTTGATTTACCAAGGCAAACCGTCAAAACGTTACGAGGGATTTTAAAATATTCAATGCTTCGAGCAAGTGCAAATGAGTTTGGTGGAACGATGCAGATATCGCCTTGGTAGGAAACAAAAGCATCATCTTTAAAGTTTTTTGGATCGACGGTTGAATTATAAATGTTGGTAAAAATTTTGAATTCATCGGCAACGCGTAAATCATAGCCGTAGCTTGAAACACCATAGCTAATAACTTTGTCAGCTGTTTGGTCGGTACTGCGAACTTGTTGGTCAACGAATGGCGAAATCATATTCTGGGTTGTCGCCATGTGGCGTATCCAATTATCCGGTCTGATGCTCATTGTGCGCTCCTCGTTTAATGTTTAACTTAATTATTTTTTAATAAGGCTTTCCATGATACAGGAAAAACGGTTTGGACAATAGAAGAAATGTGGCCTGCATAGATTTGAATTTCTCGCTGTGCCGTTGCTTCTGCACGAAGCTGTACAAGGCGCGCATAGCCGGCAAGACTTGCAGTTTCGATGAATTCTGTGTACATCGACTGAGGTAAAATCATACGTGCTTGTTCTGGACAAACACCACGGTCAAGGAGCTGATTGTAATATTCAAGCGCCTGCTCTGTGTAAGCTTTCATAGTTGCAACTTCGTGTTCGTTGTCGGTAATAACTTCTTTGCTCGATCCTTGTTTGATGTTTGCATCGCGCTTGCGAAACTGTGAGGGAATAAAAAAATCTGGTGCATCGGTGACATAACGGCGCGACACTTCATTGCGTGCAAAACCAACGGTGTGGCGGTACCATTCGCGAACGACAAAGATTGGCATTTTGATGCGAAAGCGGAGTTGTGGATGGAAAAAAGGAGCGATATGTTTGTGCTCGGCCAAATACTCAACAAGCTTTTGGTCGCGGACCGAAAGTTGCTCAGAGGTAATTCCCGTTGTCTGGTCGGCTGTGTACTGGAATTCTGATTCTTTATTAAACGAGACACGCGCAGCATTAACAACCGTAAGATCGTTACCGAATGTTTCAATAAGTTCAACAAAACCTATGGCATCGTCGGCAAAAATTTTATGAGGTTGCGAGCAATGCTCTTTGGTGGTCGGCTGTATCCATGGCATAACGGTACCTTTTTTTAATGAATAATGATTACTACAACAATATAATATTCCCCAAAGCTACCAAAAAAATTATTGATAAGAAATAGAAATGTGGATTGCTTTCGTGTAACCTTTGAGCAGTATAATGTGATGGTTGAGTAAAGAATAAACGATGAAAGGATTTTATGAACATGACGACAAAAAACATTTGTATCGGTACCGGGTTGGCATCACTTTTTTTTCTTGGATCAATGGTTAAATTGGGCGTGATGGTTGGCTCTCATGGCCTGCACTTTTCGTGTATGACAATGATTGCGCCATTGATGGGTGCATTTTTTGGCGTGCTTCCAGCGTTTGGTATTTTGGCTGTATTGTTTGTTGTTCGAAGTTTTGTTGCTACTACTGGGCTGACCGTTGGCTTGCCAACATTGTGTGCGACTGTTTCGTGGCATGTTTCTGGTGCCAGCAAAGAACGAACAACGCGCATTGCTGATGTCCTTTTACATGTTTGTTTGCCAGTGCTAAGCATGATTGTTTTTTGTGCTGCAACAACGGGCATTGCTTGCTGCTATGCCCTGTACTGGTTGATTCCCGTTGCCGGCTATCTTGCCCGTATGCGCGGTGTTGATTCTCTTTTTGTTCAAGCACTTTCAAGCACGTTTATTGCCCACGCCGTTGGCAGTATCATCTGGTTGTTTGTGGTTCCAATGAGCCCGGTGCAATGGGTTGCTCTTATTCCCCTGGTTGCGGTTGAACGATTTATTTCTGCTGTTGGCATGACAGCGGTATACGCAGGTATCAAAAAATTAGAGGTCATAGTTCGTCGTTCAGGAGTGATAGTTACTAAAATATAATTTTTTAGTAACCGCATCCACTATCTGCCGTTTTTATTGACTTACTTTATGACAACTTTGTAGGGTGATCAGCATCTTAAGGTGTCAGTCGTCAGGTAGTTAATAAAAAGGAGATGGTATGAAGAAGGTGTCGGTGGTGCATGTTTTTTTAATGGTCTCGCTTTGTATAACTGGTGGAGCTTCACAGATTATTGGAAAAACAGCGACAGGTACAGCGCAAGGTTCGTACTCAGTGGGTATGAATATTCCTGGGAGAATTGATTGGGAGGCAAAGAGAATTGTAGGATTAAAGGATGCTACAAGCCAAAGCGATGCACTTAAAATATTCTTGCCCTTCGTTATTTCAAACAAGGGATTTATAACGTCCGACGCTCAAACGAATATCGTTACATCTTTGCAAAACGTTTTTAACAAAGCACCTCAAACAGTCCAATCATTGACATCTGTCTCCGCGCTTTTAACTGAGTGGATTAACAGTAAATTGCTGACTGATGCTCAAAATGGGACGCTGAGCGGGTTGATAACAACTATTAAGACTAATCTTGTAGATTTAGAGATGAAAGAACGCGTGAGTGCCCTTACAGAAATGCGTGATATGGGAACGCTTATGAGCGAGCTTTCCCAAGTATTGACTGCCAATACGGGCAAAAAGATCAATGCAACGTTACAGAATAATATTGTTATAGGGCTACAAAAATTATTTAACGCACGGCAAAAAGATAGCGTTAGTTTATCGAATTTACAAACCTTGCTTACCAACTGGCTGAGCTGTAATCTTCTTAACCAAAATCAAAATACGATGATTTCTAGCCAATGGTTGCCAACAATTACAATGGCGTTGCAGGGGGCTGGTGTTACAGCTGTATCCGGAACGGTGACTACAAATACTACCTCTGTTACTTCTACAACACCGACAGTAGTTGCTCAGTCAAGTACCGTTGCGGTGTCGCAAGAATTAACTACTGCTGCAGGTGTATCAGTTATTTCTACAAATGGCATGAGCGATGTAGATGCAGCCACGGTCTACGGAATTAATAATGCAATGCAACTGCGCTACCAAGCTAATCAACTTGATGGGGTAAGCATTATTTTTAATAGTTTTGTAGGGCGAACCGTAAGCGCTCAGGTTATTGGGGCTTATCTTCAAGCGGTGCAAACGATTATTCCGGCACTTAATTTTCAGGACAGCAGTTTGCAAAAAAGAGCTTACGATCTTCTTCAGGTATTATTAGGGTCGCCATTGTTGAGTGACACACAAAAGCAACTTATTAAAACGCTTGTACTTCCAAAAGTTGGTACGTCATCAGTAACCTTGCCGGTAGCCGGATCCTTGGTTCCGGGAACAACGGTTGCCCAGAATATTCTTGCAGTTATGCAGCAACAAAGTGTAATCAATCAGATCTCGATGCTCATTGTCATTACCAAATGTATAGGGCTTCAGCCGGGAGTTGGAAGTGTGCAAAATGCTATCGCTACTGCAGTAGACCAGATTCTAAAGCGAGCCTCAACCTTTAACGAAGAAGAGTTAAGGATATGTTCCAATTTCCTGATGTTGGTGCTGGCGAGTAATGTATTAACGCAGGATCAAAAAAAGTATATAACCACCAAGCTCCTTCCGCCGCTTGGATTAAGCAATGTTATTCTTTTGTCCGGTGTGATGCCGCTTATTAATAATGCGTTACCTGCTGTAGACATTATTAATGCGATTATGCAGTCTGCCGATCAAGTAACAAAAATTGATGCCCTAAAATATATGATTGCACGTCTTGATGGAAATCTCCTTGAGACTAACGTTATAAATGCATGTGCTTCAGCTCTTCAGCAGATGTATACGCTTGTTGAGCGCCAGGATATTGTGCTGAGGCAAAAATTGTATGGTTTACTCAGTCAGACGCAAGGGGCAGCGGTACTGACGCCAGCGCAACAAATACATATAGCAGATAATTTAATGGGACCGCTTGAGCAAACAGCCATTCTTCCTTCTGAAAATAACATTGCATCGGTTGTTGCAATGGTTGATCCAATAGAACAAATTAAATTTTTATACCCATTGATTAAGGGGGCTGCGGGGAAGACGATAAGTGCCCCATTGCAGGAAAAAGTAGCATATCTTCTTAATGAGGTGAGTGCAAAAGTGCAGGCATTTGATGCCGGTGTGGTAACGATGTTTATTGATTTGCTTGAAGCAATTAAGACAAGCCCGCTTCTGAATGCTAGTCAACAGACGACTGTTACTGCTACGCTTTTACCGATGGCAAAAGAAGCTCTCTCCAATGTGGGCACAAGAGTAGTAAGTGTCAGATCGATCAAGCGCCGTATTCCTAAGTCGGCGGCTCAAAGTCAGGTTGATATAGCAACAAAGGCGACGCGACGGGTAAGAGCCTGAGTAGCCGCTCAAAAAGCTGCCCGTTTTTGCTGGACAGTCACGCTCCTCATTTTATACTTAGCGGGGTATAGCGTAGATTTTTAAAATCCTAGTTGAGGAGTGGTATGCGTTTAAAAATAAGTCAGCTGAAAGAAAGTGACATTGGCTCAACGGTAACGGTTAAAGGGTGGGTACGAACCATTCGTGACCAAAAAAGTTTTGCATTTTGCGCCGTCTACGATGGGTCATGTTTCGCGCCCCTTCAGGTTGTGCTGCAAAATACAATCTCGGATTACGACCAATTAATTAAAGATATCACCACAGGAACCTCTGTCGCCGTGACCGGCCAGCTTATCAAAAGTCCAGGCAAGGGGCAGGCGTTTGAATTGCAAGCGACTGACGTTGAAATCATAGGCATGTGCGATCAGGAATATCCACTCCAGAAAAAACAACACAGTTTTGAATTTTTACGCACGATCGCCCATCTTCGCCCACGTACCAATACCTTTGGTGCGGTTGCCCGCGTTCGCAGTGCACTCGCATTTGCGACGCATACATTTTTCCAGCAGCGTGGTTTTTTATATGTTCATACTCCTATCGTGACCGCTGCTGACTGCGAAGGGGCCGGAGAAATGTTTAGAGTAACAACGTTGCCAGAAAACAACCCACCACTAAAACAAGACAAAACAGTTGATACAGCCCAAGATTTTTTTGGACGTTCTGCGTTTTTGACCGTTTCTGGACAACTGAACGGTGAGGCGTACGCCTGTGCCGTTTCTGATATCTATACCTTTGGGCCAACGTTTAGAGCTGAAAATTCAAATACCTCGCGTCACTTGGCTGAGTTTTGGATGATTGAGCCTGAGATGGCATTCGCCGATATCGTTGATGATATGGATTGTGCTGAAAGTTACATCAAGTTTTTATTACAATGGGTTCTTGAAAAGTGCCCAGCCGATATGGAATTTTTTGATAAATTTATTTCCAACGGCTTGATTGAGCGTTTGCGCCACGTGGTTAATTCACCGTTTGAACGGCTGACCTACACGGAGGCAATTGAGATTTTGCTCAAGGCCGACAAAAAGTTTGCATACCCGGTTGTCTGGGGATGCGATCTGCAGTCAGAGCATGAACGTTATTTGGCGGAAGAATATTGCAAGCGGCCGGTTATTGTCCGTAACTATCCGCAGGGGATCAAGGCCTTTTATATGCGCCTGAATGAAGACAATAAAACTGTTGCTGCAATGGACGTTCTTTGTCCGGGCATTGGCGAGATCATTGGTGGTAGCCAGCGTGAAGAGCGCTACGATGTTTTGGTTGAAAAGATGAAAGCGATAGGGCTCAATCCTGAACAGTACTGGTGGTATTTGGATCTACGCAAGTACGGTACGGTGCAGCACGCAGGCTTTGGCCTTGGGTTTGAACGTATGGTGCAGTATGCAACAGGTATGGAAAATATTCGCGATGTTATTCCATTCCCTCGCTACCCAGGACACGCCGACTTTTAGTTTGATGCAGGACTTACGCAATTTAAGAATTAAATGAATTGACGAATAAAAAGACATAGGCGATTCTCCAATTTTAGGTTCTAATCACAAAAAAGGAGAGACCTATGTCGACGTTTACATTAAAAA
>JBAYHB010000023.1:0-12496 GCA_041666365.1 Candidatus Babeliales bacterium
AATAAAAAGGTACAGTCGCGAGAGCCAAGGGGACAGCAGCAAGGTGGAGACGATTTTGTCGAAACAGTGCTTGATGTTCGACGTGTTGCTAAGGTTATCAAAGGTGGCCGTCGTTTAGCGTTCTCAGCATTGGTTGTCGTTGGCGATCGTAATGGAAACGTTGGTATTGCGCTTGGTAAAAGTAGAGAAGTAGCATCTGCTATTGCAAAAGCTCTGCGACGAGCACGCAAGAATATGGTTCCAGTACCTATGTATAAAACAACAATTCCATACGCCGTCCAGGGCAAGCATGGTTCAAGTCAGGTCTTGATCAGATCCGCTTCAAAAGGTACGGGCGTTATTGCTGGTGGTGCAGTTCGTGCGGTGATGGAAGCTTTAGGCGTTAAAGACGTATTGGCGAAATCACTTGGTTCATCCAATCCGCAGAACGTTGTAAAAGCAACTCTTCATGCTCTCGCAAAATTGCATACAGCAAGAGAATTAGTTGCGATGAGAGGAAAAACACTACACGATATTTTTGAGGGTAAGAATGTTACAGCTTAACAAACTAGAAGGTCTTACAAAAAAGCGTAAACGCATTGGCCGCGGTGGTGATCGCGGTGGACAATCAGGAAGAGGTCATAAAGGACAAAAGGCTCGTACTGGCGCTGGACCTGAAATAAAACCATGTTTTGAAGGTGGCCAAATGCCGCTTTCTCGACGAATTCCTCGTAGAGGTTTTAATAACGCATTAAGAAAAGAGACTCAAGTTATCGATTTAAACACACTCGAAGCACATTTTGTTTCAGGTGATACTATTGATAGAGCGACTTTGAGATCAAAAGGGTTAGTTTCTGGGAAGGGAGATTTCTTAGTCAAAGTGCTAAATAATGGTACACTTACTAAACAGCTTACTATTGTTGTTGATGGCGTGAGTGCGTCAGCAAAGAGTGCAATAGAGAGAGCTGGAGGGAAGGTTCATTTGACTAAGGAGAAGAGAAGTGATAGTCCAACTACAGAACTTTAAAAATATTTTTCATGTTGGAGAATTGCGTAACAAATTAGGTTTTACCCTGGCGGTTTTGGCTGTGTACAGATTCGGTGTACACATTCAAATCCCCGGTATCGATGTTGTTGCGTTAAAGAATTTATTTAACTCAAGTGCGGCAAGTGGTTTCCTGAATTATTTTGATATGTTTTCAGGAGGCGCGCTCAAAAACTTTGCGATTTTTGCTATGGGAATGGGGCCTTACATTACGGCCTCAATCATGATGCAATTGCTTACGATTATGGTTCCATCATTGGAAACACTTTCAAAAGAGGGTGACTATGGTCGTAAAGTGATTAATCAATACACCAGGTACCTCACATTTTTCGTTGCGATTATTCAATCATTTGGATACATCACATTTATTGAACATACACCAGGTATTATCATTGCTCCAGGATGGGGTTTCCGTTTAACGGCAGCGCTCTTTCTCGGCATCGGTTCATTGTTTGTGATGTGGCTTGGTGAGCAAATCAATGGTCATGGCATCGGCAATGGAAGTTCGATGGTGATTTTTGCTGGTATTGTAGCAATGCTACCAATGGCAATCGGTAACATTTTGACGCAAATGCAATTGGGACAAACAAATCTTTTAACAGTTGCTGTATTACTTGTAGTAACCGTTTTGGTTATTGCCTGCATAGTTTTTCTTGAGCGTGGTGAACGTAAAGTTCCTGTGCAATATGCTAAGCGTGTTATTGGACATAAGGTCTATGGGGGACAAAGCTCCTATATTCCACTTAAACTTAATCCATCAGGCGTTGTTCCAGTAATTTTCTCGCAAGCGTTGTTGAGTATGCCTGGCATGGTTATTGGATTGTTTGCATTGCGATGGCCCGAAATACAAAGCGTGTTTATGGAGTGGTTTAGTCCATCTTCAGTTTTGTATAATCTTTTTAACGCTGGATTAATTATTTTCTTTGCATTCTTTTATACTGCTATCATTTTTAATCCAAACGAAATGGCTGATAATATTAGAAAATCAGGCGGCTTTGTTCCAGGGATTCGTCCAGGGAAGAAAACGGCAGAATTCTTTGATTATCTTCTCACTCGGGTAGGTTTTACGGGTGCTTTATATCTTACATCATTGGCAATTTTACCTCGTCTGCTCCACGGAATTTGGGATTTCCCTGTTATGTTTAGCGGCGTAAGTCTTTTGATTGTTATTGGTGTGGGCCTTGATTTATCGGCACAAGTTGAATCACATTTGATTGAACGACGTTATGATGGTTTCCTTTCATCAGGACGCCTCAAAGGTCGGTACGGTCGTTAATTAAGAAGAGGCAAGAGTAACCCCCTATGAGTTCAATCATTATAAAAAATAAGCTAGCAATTGATAGAATGAGAACCGCAGGGTACTTGCTTGCAGACGTAATAGAAGAGATAAGAGATAGTGTTATTGTAGGTGCGACAACGCGGCAAATTGATGCTACGATAGAAAAAAGTATGCTTTGCAAAGGTCTTAAGGCCGAATGTAAAGGATATGGTGGATATAAATTTGCAACTTGTATTTCTTTGAATGATATTATAGTTCATGGCGTCCCATCCCAAGAAGTTGTTTTAAAAAATGGTGATTTTGTTAAAATAGATGTGGTGGGTTCGTACAAAGGTTATTGTGCCGACATGACACGATTCTTTTTTGTGGGCAATGTGAGTGATCAGGTTAAACGGATTGCAAACACCGCACAAAATGCATTGAATCTTGGAATTGAAATTATACAACCTGGAGTCAAGCTGTCAGCTGTCTCTGCCCGTATTCAACACCATGTTGAACAGGCTGGGTACGCGGTCGTTCGTGATTTTGCGGGACATGGTATCGGGCGTTGCATGCACGAGGAACCTGATGTGCCGAATTACGAGAAAGATGATTGCGACGTGATTTTGCGTGAAGGCATGACACTTGCAATCGAACCGATGATTGCTGAGTATGGCTTTCAGGTGACTATTTTAGAAGATGGCTGGACTGCAAAGACTGCTGATGGTGGTTTGGCAGCCCATGTTGAGGATACGATTGTCGTTACCAGAGATGGTGTTGAAATTTTAACGAGAAAGAGTGTTGATGGTCAGAAGTAAAGGATGTTATGGCGAAAAAAGATGACGTTATCATGATGGATGGAGTTGTTGAAAAAGCGCTACCAAACACCATGTTTCAGGTCAAGCTTATAGAGGGTGGTCATGTTCTGTTGGCCCACATTTCAGGCAAGATGCGTATGCATTACATTAAGCTTTTGCCTGGCGATAGAGTTGCAGTTGAGATTTCGCCATACGATTTGTCCAAGGGAAGGATCGTCTCTCGTTATAAAGCGTAGAATTGAAGATATTGTTTGGTATGATTTTTATGGATTTTTTAAAACGTTAGTGAAGTGAAATGAAAGTAAGAACATCAATAAAAAAAATTTGTAGTGATTGCAAAATCATTAAGCGCAGCGGAGTTATCCGTGTATTGTGCAAGAAGAATCCAAAGCACAAACAACGTCAAGGATAAAAGTTAACTACAGAAATGAAGATCAGAGAGGATCATAAATGGCTCGTATAGAGGGTGTGTTATTACCAAATGAAAAGAGAGTAGAAATAGGGTTGACCTATCTTTTCGGTGTAGGATTGACACGTGCGCGAGAGATTTTAGAGGCTACCAAGGTAAGTCCAGACACGCGAATTAAAAATTTAACTCACGAAGAAGTTGCAGCAATCCAAAAGTATATTTCAGTAAACTTTAGAGTTGAGGGTGAACTTCGTAAGGAAATCACACTTAATATTAAACGATTACAGGAAATTGGATCATATCGCGGGCTTCGTCATAAAAAAGGATTGCCAGTTAGAGGGCAACGTACTAAGACAAATGCTCGTACAAGAAAAGGTCCACGTAAGGCCGGTAGTGCGGTTGCGTTGAAAAAAGCTGTAACAAAGAAATAAAGATTGAATTGAGCAAGGGTTACGATGGCATACAAAAAAAGTAAAAAGCGACAAATTAAGAGTATTGACTCGGTTATCGCACACGTCAAATCTTCTTTCAACAACACACTTGTTTCGGTTACCACGATGACAGGTGATGTGTTGATGCGTGGCAGTTCTGGGCAACTTGGCTTTAAGGGTTCACGCAAAGGAACTCCGTTTGCGGCAACACAAATTGCTACCAAGTTGGCAAAAGAGTTGGTTGGACTCGGCGTTCATTCAATTGAAGTCAACATGCAGGGGCCTGGCTCTGGCAGAGACTCAGTTGTAAGAGCGTTACAAGCATCTGGTCTGAATGTAATGACGTTGAGAGACGTTACACCATTGCCTCACAATGGATGTCGCCCACCTAAAAAACGTAGAATTTAGTTGTTAATAAATTAAAAGTATTTAAGCCAAAGGGTCAGATAGGATGTTTACATCTTGTAGCAAGTGCCGTCAGGCAGGAGAAAAACTCTTTTTAAAGGGCGCAAAATGCCGAAGCCCAAAGTGTCTTATTGAGCGCCGTCCAACAGCGCCGGGACAGCATGGAAAAAGAGCTGGAACGAAAAAATTGTCAGAATACGGCAAACAGCTTATGGAAAAACAAAAAGTAAAATTGATGTACGGGGTTCTTGAGCGTCAATTCAGAAGATTTTTTGATAAAGCAACGCAACAGCGTGGCGTTACCGGTGAAATTCTTTTGAGTCTGCTTGAGCGTCGTATTGATAACGTTGTTTTTCGTATGAAGATGGCCATCTCTCGCACGCAAGCTCGTCAGATGGTTGTTCATGGACACGTTACCGTTAACGGTAGACGCGTAATTTCCCCTTCATACATTGTGCATACAGGGGACGTTATTGCGTTGACCGATAGTACACTTAAAAACACGACCTTCGTTGAAAGCGTTGTTGATAAGCGTATGAATATGGGCGTTAAGGTGCCTGATTGGATTGAGTTGCAAAAGAAGGATCGCAAGGGAGTAATTCTTCGATTACCAAATCGTTCGGATATAACAGCAGCTGTTGAAGAACACTTGATCGTTGAGTTGTATTCCAAGTAACAGAGGTTGACTCTTGCGTTTGCGTGTTGCGTATGGCAAGGGGTTTGTGGGTCTAGAGATGTTTTAAGGGATGGATACAGAAGATGAATTATAAACCGTTAACACTTCCAAAACTGAGTTGGGATAAAAAGGTATCATCGGATACTCATGGCGAGTTGGTGGCTCAACCACTTGAGTCTGGGTTTGGTATTACACTTGGCAATGGCCTGCGCCGTGTGATTTTGTCTTCTGTTGAAGGATCCGCAGTCACATCCGTGATCGTCAAAGGAGCAAATAACGAGTTTTCAACGATCAAAGGTGTTATTGAAGACACGTTGTATGTTTTGCTTAACATCAAGGAAATTGTCCTAAAAAATAAGACAGGATTGCCTGGTAAAATGCACCTTTCTGTGAAGGGTGAAGGCGTTGCGACAGTCGGCGATATAAAAGCTGATGATCACCTTGAGTTAATTAATAAAGATCACGTTTTAGCACATCTTGCTAATGATGGAGAACTAGAAATAGAATTCTTTGTTGAAGCTGGGCGAGGATATTTACCTGCACAATGGCCACAAGGAAAATCTCTTCAAACAGATGGGCGCATTTATCTTGATGCAATGTTTTCACCTATTAAGCGTGTTGAGTATCGCATTGAAAAAACACGTGTAGGTCAAGAAATTGACTTTGATAAATTAACGCTTGCCATTGATACCAATGGTGCTGTTGCTCCTCAGGATGTTATTCATTACGCCACCTCGGTACTGCGAACACAGCTTGAGCATTTTCTTCAAGCAAAAGAAATCCCATTTAACGATATTTCTACCGTTCAGGAAGAAGTTGTTCAGGGACAAGAAAAGATTGATTTGGACGGTCCAACCAAGGGCTTGCCTGTTGATCTCTTTCTTAAGCCAATTGATGAACTTGAATTCTCAGTCAGAGCACATAATTGTTTGATTGGTGCGGGCATTAAACGAGTCATAGACTTGGTTAATCTCACCGATGACGATGTGCTCAAGATTAAGAATTTTGGTCGCAAATCATTGCGCGAAGTAAAAGAGATCCTTTCAGCGTTTAACCTTTCACTCGGAATGAATGTTAAAGAGCTGGATCTAAAAAAGGCAATTAAAGAAAAAGAATTGGATTTAAAGCAAGCACCTAAAGAATAAGAGGGTAATTAAAAACCATGAAACACCAATTTGGTAGAAAAAAATTAAATATGAAATCAGGGCACCGCAAGGCCCTGTTGCGTAACCAAATGATCCACATGATCAATATGGGTTCACTTCAAACAACCAAAGCCAAGGTTAAAGAAGTGCAACGGTTACTTGAAAAATTAGTAACTGTTTCACGCAAAGGATACGATTTTAACACTATTCGCCGCATCAAACAGGAACTTCCTTACGATGCCGATGCTGTTAAAAAACTTATTCAAGAGATTGCACCAAAGTACATTGGTAGACCTGGTGGTTATACGCGCGTTATCCCAATGGGAAAACGTACAAGTGACACCGCTACTATTGCACGTCTCGAATGGGTGTAGTCAACAGCTACATTTGATAAAGATAAAAAAGAGGACCAAGTCAAATTTGGTCCTCTTTTTTTTATCTAGAGAATCCTTTACAATCGCGGGTTTGCTTTTCTGATTTCTATTTGATTGCGTCGTAGTAAGTTTTTTTTATATTTACACCTATATGCGTTTATAGATGGAGTTTGAAGGAAATGAGTAGCATGTAAAGAAAGGATAGGCGATGGGTTGTGGCGTCGTACATCATGGAACGGCAAAGGTTGCTATCGTTGGTACAGGATTTGTTGGAAGCACCACGGCATACGCGATGATGATGAACGGCGTTGCCTCTCGCATTGCATTGATTGACGCAAAAAAGGAAAAGGCAGAAGGAGAGGCTCTTGATTTATTGCATGGCCTTCAATTTACTCATTCAGTTGATATTGTCGCCGGAGATTCATTCGAACTTGTAAAAGAGGCCGATGTTGTTGTCATAACAGCAGGGTTTGCGCAAAAATCTAGTGGAGAAACTCGACAGGATTTGCTCGACAAGAACGTAGCTGTTTTTCAACAAATCATCCCAGAAATTGTTCGTTATAATCAAGACTGCATTTTGCTTGTTGTCACTAATCCGCTTGATGTTTTAACCTATGTTACGACAAAACTTTCTGGTTTCCCTCGCTGCCGTGTCTTTGGTACTGGAACGGTGCTTGATACAGCCCGCTTGCGCTATTTAATTGGGCGACATTTTAATGTAAGCCCTAAGGATGTTACAGCCTATATTTTGGGCGAGCATGGGGACGCTGAGTTCTTATGGGCAAGTGGAGCCCAGATTGCCGGAACGCCGCTTAATCTGTTTGATGGGTATTCGGAAAGTTTATTGACCGATATCAGTCTGCAAACTAAAAATGCTGTTTATGATATTATTCAAAAAAAAGGTGCAACCTACTATGCAATTGCCCTTGGTGTGGTAAAAATTGTACGGGCCATACTCCTTGATCAGTCAAGGGTCTTTAGTGTTTCGACGCTTGTTGAAGATGAGTTTTATGGTGTGCGTGATATTTGTTTGAGTTTACCAACGATTGTGCGAAAGAGCGGGGTCTGCGAACGTTTGCCTGTTGTTCTTAGTCAACATGAGCAAATGCTTTTACGTGCTTCAAGTGAATCGATAACACGTGGAATTAATCGAGCGAACAAGCTTATTGGTATTTAATTGCTTTACAAACGGCATACGCATTACTAGACTCAAAAAGTTAGTGATGATGAAAAAATGAGTGGTGACGGAGAGTGTAATGAAAAAGCTGAGTAGTATTCTATCAGTTGTGCTCGTTGGCGTTCTAGCCCATGGATCTTCTTTTGCTGACGTTAAATTTTCTAGTAATAATGCAGCTATAAGTGTTGCGTCCGGAGCTCGGCTTATCATTAATGCACCTTCCTTGCGTGTTGATGGTACAATAATCAAAGATGCTGGGGCATCAATTCTTGGTAACCAAATTGATTTCAATCATGGCATATTTAATACCGATGGTGTTGACGTTCTTTTAACAGCATCTTATTCCCCAAATACTCAAAGTTCTATTAATTTACTTGGAAGTGGAAGGTTTGTTGCGCCTCCAGGATATATTGTTCAAGCAATCAATGTGGGCGGCAACAACAATAGAATTGAAGGGCAACCACTGCTTTTAAGCCCTATCACGTTGTACAATAGCTCATCTTCTGTCGGTCTAGCCTTACAAAATGCTCTCGATCAAAATATCATTCTTAACGGTGGATCAATTTATTTGGACAGTGATTTGGCGCTCGCGGATGATACCTTATTTTCAGGTTCTGGAACAATTACCTTGAGCGGTCACCATCTTACTCTTGGAGGGTTTTATACCCAATCTTGGAATGGAACTTTATTATTTAATAATGCGAGTGATCTTATTTTAAGTGGGAGCGTGCTTCTTAATAGTAGTTGGACATTTTCTGGCGTTTCAGTAATTAATGGAAACGGTTCGATTCTCGACCTTTCTGGTGGGGGGTCTATTATTATTGAGAATGGGTCATCTTTGTCATTGAATGATCTTACGTTAACAGGTATTGGTGAAGGGGCCGGTAGTATTATTTTCAATGGCGCATCTTCTCAGTTGTTTACCAACAATGCTGTAGTACGCGTGATTGCTAATACAACAACTTCAACGGGCAATGTCTATGTTCAGGGCCCTACAACGTTCATTATGAGCAATAACTCATGGCTCTTTGAGAATAATGGCAAATTAACAGTCGATGGTTCGACGTTGTGGATTGACCAAATAGATGCACAATCATTTATTGATGGAATTAAGGCTCCATTTCCCCTTTATGGAACAACGGGCATTGAAGAAGGTAATATTTCAAGTGATATTGCGGCGGGCAATTTAGAATTTCTTAACAATGGAATTGTTAGGATGGTAAGCCAGGGGGGCGGCTCAGTGGTTAATCCTCTTAGTGGTTCACTTACGTCAACGGTCGTGTTTGGTAGTGATGTATTCCTAACTCCAAAGGATTATATCAAGATTGATGGAAATATTATGATTGATGGCGGAGGAGCTGCAATTCACTTCTCAAACCCAACGTCGCCATTACACTCTCAGTTGATTATCTCTCAGGGAAAAGTTTTAACCTTGAGAAATGTTAGATTACTTAATCTGTCGACGGAAACATTCGACTTCAGAAACAATGCTCGTTTAAATATTGATTCGAACGTTCTTGTTGAGCTGAGTCAGGATATTACTTTTTCCTCTGGTCTTATAAAACTTTCAGGTGATGGACTTGCTAGTGATGTGTTTACCGTGCAAGGACGAGATGGGCAACGTAAAATGGCGATTGCACCAACTATTGCAACACCGATTCCAATTCTTCAATTAGGAACAAATACTTTATTGCTTGAAAATATTGAGCTTTCAGGATTTGGTTCTATTTCGCACATCAATGATGTTATTTCAGGTGCTGTTGCGCTTACACATGATTCATGCGCAACATTAAGCTGTGACTCAGCTATGAACTTTGTTATTGAGGGATCAAGCAATGATTTTGTTCTACAGAAAGATGGAATAAATCTTTCAGGGAATATATCGTTCGGTGATTCGACCGATAATGAGCTTCATATAAGATTTGCTTTGGACACGGCACTTGATAGTCAACTTCAAACTCAATACGGAGCTCAAGTTGATAATCCCATAGTTATTTTTTCAGGGGATCCTGGTGTATATCTATCGTCTTATAACGGCGGGCTTGCACGTCTCTTCTTTGATGATGCCTCGCTATCGCTTGTAAACGCAGGCTCGAATTCATTTGTGATTGATGCAGAGTCATATTTGGGGTGTCGCAACTTAGAAATACTTGGAAATGCAATCAAACAATCATCGGCTTTATTTACCTTTAATGCGATACAGCTTTCTGGCTTGCAGATCGATCCATCTTTTATTCGTCTTCCATCGGAAATAACCCGTTCGCTGCATGTTTTGCCAACGGCGTTACATCTTAAGCGCCAAAAAGAAAGAGAAGAGCTTGAAAAAATTATGCAAGCATCGCAGGCAAAACAAAAAGAAAAAATCGAGCACAAGCCAGCGGCAAAACCAACAGTAAAACCTAAAAAAGGTAAACCAAAGAGACAGACACGAGGTTTTGACGATTTTGATAGTGATGACTCACTATGTATGACAAGAGATATACGTACGTCGCATATACCCGCAACATTTGACCAACATTATTTTAATATGACGTTTATTCCGAGTTCGCCACTTTCAGGAAATCTTGAATTTGATGCTGCCGTTGTAAGTAATGTTTCGGTGAGTGACACTGTGCCATTCAATATTGTTCTAAAAAATGCATCAAGGTTTGATCAAGGAGTATCAGACATTGTTTTTGGGGCTAATCACGAAATAAATATTGTTGGAGCTGGTAACGTTATTAATGTTACCAAATCCATGACCATCGAGAGCAATCTTTTTTTCGAGCAGGATGCTGAGGTAACCTTTAATTTTATTAATACAGGACAAAGTATACCTACGCTCATTTTTGCGGCTCGATCGACAGTTGATCTTCCTCAAGGGTCGATCATACGTTTTTCTGGAGCGGGCAATGTTATCTTTCAGAATGGGGTAACATTAAATTATCAAGGAATTAAGGATGTACATAATCTGGTGAGCCAACGGCCTAGGTTTATTGTTACTGATGGCGCGGTTGTTTCGCTTGCAGAAAGTGCACGAGTTACTATGAAGGGTATAGGGCGTGTTGAGGTTGCTCAGCGTGGTGCCATAGATATGAATTATGTTGGAGCGCTCATATTTGGTGGAACAGCAACCTATGTAGAGCGTACGAGTGATTTTCAGCTTAGTGTTGCGGGTACTGGCTTTATTAACTTGGCACCAATAGATATTCCTACGCTTAGTGAGCAGCAGATAGAAAGTCGAGGCGTTGCACGTATTTCTTTTCAACGGACGACGGTCGAAATAGATATTGAAAATAGTGGAATGCTGTTGATTGGTGATAGTGGCCGATTTGAAATCAATGCTGAGGGGGATACCTTAAAACAAGGCAAGATTGAGACCTTAAATTTTCATAATAATTGTTTTATTAACATGAGCGGAACGGGACGATTTGTGCTTGGGGAAAATACTTTAAATCAAGCATTGGCAACACCAATTCCATTTAGCTGGGACGGAAGACTTATGGGCAGGCTTTTTGGTGATGGTTTTGTCCGCTATATAGATATAGATCCAACTAAGGGTTTCATCGGTAAGTTATCACTTACAACGGATCCTTATTATTTGATTTCCGAAATTTCGAGCGAACGATTGGCAAGTATTCTTGTTCAGTGTGGCGGCGGTAGCTCTGATACTTCTTCTGTCCTTAGGATCAGTACAGTGTATATAGATCACAATGGAAGTAGAGTTTTGAGAACAGTAAAAGGTATTAGTGTTGTATTGCAAGATGGTGATGTTATTGTTTCAGACGATTGGCATTTAATTGATTGCCATGGCCGTCCAAATCCTTTCTACGGGTATGTTGATGGATTTGATGTGAGCGGTTTTGCCTTTCGTTACACGCCTGATGGAAACCGTATATAAAAAGGGATTGTTGTATGAAAAGGGTAATATCCCGCGTATTTATTGTTGTTGCGCTGTTGAGCTTGAATGGATTATGCATAAAAGCCTTGCAGCCTGATGGCATGAGCGATGGAATGCCCATGGCGCGGGAGGAAGAAAAACCATTTGATCTTGCCCGCGAAGAAGAAAGAGTCTTGGTTGCCATAAGTGAATCAACACAGGGGCAAGTGCAAGAGCAGCAAGCGCGTACCCTTTCTAAAGAAGAAGCGCGAGCGGCAAAAAAACAATTGCGAGAGGCACGCGAGACGTTAAAACGGTTAGAAAAAGAACGAAAGCGACAAGAAAAAGAGCAATACGCAATTGCGCAGAGAGAAGGTACGACGCGAAAGGTTGAGTTAAAAAAAGAAGATGATCTTATCAAAAAGGCGGAAGAGCGGCTTAATGAATTAGCACGTAAAGAGGACGCGCGCCAGAAAAATGTAACATCGATTACAGAAAAAGTTACTCAGCGTGAGCAAGAAAAGCTCCAGAAGCGTCTTCTAAAGCGTCAGAATAAACAACTTGAAAAACTCAAAAGGGAGATTGAAGAAAGAGAAAGAGCCGAGAAAGAAGGACGAGCGATCCTTGACCGTGAGCTTCAAGATAAAGCAGAAGAAGAAGCTGTTATAGCTAAGCGTAGATACAAAGATGAACTTGCGGCAATTGAAAAGCTGGCAAAAGAACAAAAGAAACAAGAAGAGCGCCAGCGCAAGGAAGCGTTAGCGCGTAAGAAAGAAGAAGAAAGGCAAAAAGAGCTTGAAGAGCGGCGTAAACTTGATGAACAACATAGGCAAGAAGAAGCGGCACAAGAAAAGATTAGAGAAGAAGAGCGTCTAAAGGAAGAACATGCGCGGGCTCTACGCGAGGAGCAACAACGCATT
>JBAYHB010000024.1:0-12442 GCA_041666365.1 Candidatus Babeliales bacterium
CGATCCTGAACGCAATAAAAAAGCCCTTAGTGTTGATGAACTCAAGCGCGAGATAGAAGAGCGAGACCTGCGTGACATGCAGCGTAATATTTCACCGCTTACTATTCCCGACGGAGCTATTGTCATCGACAATTCAGGGCTTTCATTTGAACAAACCGTTGTGCAATTTACAAAGCATTTACATAAGCTTTCGGATGCGTCATCCCGATAAAAATCGTGATTCAGGTAAACATTTGAAACTTCGAAGCATAAAAAGAAAGTCTGGATACCGGCCGCAGTTTATCCTGAGTGCCGTTCAAATGGATTCGAGACGCCCTACGGGCTCCTCACCACGAACGGCGTCGAAGGGCCGGTACGACATATTAGAAGTGTTCATCGATAAAAAGAGTATTATGTTACGACCCCCTTGGGTCGCCCCGGCGGAGGCCGGGGTCCAGATTCTAGATTAGTGTTATAAGATCGATTTTATTACAAAATCTCTGCCGCTAATTTAGCCAGCTCGCTACGTTCGCTTGTTTCCAAAAAGACGGTACCAAAGATTGAATGTCCCTTAAACTTTTCAGTGGCGGTTGTCAGACCGTTGCTTGAAAAATCAAGGTAAGGCGAGTCAATTTGGTATGGATCGCCGGCAAGGATAACCTTGGTGCCTTCGCCTGCACGACTAACGATGGTTTTTACTTCATGCGGTGTCAGGTTTTGGACCTCGTCAATGAAGACGAACTGGTACGGAATCGAACGTCCTCGCATGTAGGTGATAGCTTCAAGGCTGATAATTCCTTTTTGCTGAAGGCGTTCAACTGAGTGCATCTCTCCCGGTTTTTCTTGTTGTTGATTAAAGTGCTTCTTGCCGAATTTATTTTCTTTTTCTTTTCGTTTTGACAGGTTGAATTCTTCTTCATTGCTACGTGACAGTTGACTGAAGATGAATTCAAGGTTGTCGTGAATTGGCTGCATCCAGTAATGAAGTTTTTCTTGAATATCGCCGGGCAAGTATCCGATGTCAGCGCCAAGGGCAATGATAGGGCGCGTGACGAGCAGTTTGCGATAGATGCGTTCATAGGCGACCTTATAAAGACCTGCTAAAAGCGTGAGAAATGTTTTTCCGGTGCCGGCAGGGCCAAGAAGGGTCATTATCTGAATGCTGTCATCCATTAAAAGATCGAGCGCCATGAGTTGTTGAATATTTTTTGCACCAAAACTATTCATGATGCTGATGTCAGCGACTTCTTGAAAGTTTTTGTTACCGTAAAATCTGAAAAGTCTGTTGTTGTGGGGGTTATTGTCGCTTTCTAAAATGATGAACTGATTTGGCCACAATTGTTGGTCGCCGATGACGCTTTCTAATTTTTTAGGTGTCATTGTTTTGAGATCAAGCGCCGGTATAGCAATGCGCATCCACCCTTGATAAAAATGTTCATAACTTACTGTTCCTTTGGTGTAGTCTTCTGCGGGAAGGCCTAGGGCGTCGGCCTTAACGCGAGCATTGATATCTTTTGAAACGAGGGTGACGTTGGCGCCGTCTTTAACCAAATTTTTAACTGTTTGGATGATGCTGTTATCTTTGATGTCATGAACGTCGCTTGAAACGCTAGAAAAATCTATGGTTCTTGGGCTTGGTAAAATTTTAACTAAAGCACCATCGGGTCCATGATTCAGCTTGACGCCTTCGCTTAATGACCCCTTGCTACGTAGATCATCAAGAACTCGGACAGCTTCGCGCGCATTGCGCCCGCGTTCGCCTACCTCGCGTTTAAGCGTATCAAGTTCTTCTAAAACGATAAAAGGAATGCCAACAACAACGTTCTTAAAGCTAGAAATAGCATGAGCGTCGTGGATTAAAACGTTAGTATCCAATACAAAAATACGTTCAGGACGAAATTGTCCCGTTGATGGTTTTGATGGTGTTGAAGTGGTAGGGGGTTTTGCCTTCGGTCCCTGTGATTTGGGGAGCTCGAGTAAAGGCTTGCTTGGTTTGTTTACAGCCATTGATTTCTCCTTTTTCTTGAGGATGGTTTTCCACGACACCACCAACCCTAGCATTGTTTAAAAACCTGACGCAAGCATTGAGCGCAGAGAGCGTATTTTGTTTTACAGGCAAATATGTTATGATTTTTGCGATGTAAAAATCACGTTTTCGTTTGAAAGGAAAAACCGTGGAACTAAACCAACAGTTACATAATCTACGCCACTCTGCGTCGCATCTTCTCGCCCAAGCCGTGCTTGAATTATTCCCAGACACCAAAGTGACCATTGGGCCAGTGACTGACACGGGGTTTTTTTATGATTTTCTTCCAACTAAAAATTTTAAAGAAGAAGATCTAACTCTTATCGAAAATAAGATGAAAGAGATCGCAAAACGTGGGTATAAAATTCTTGGTAAACAGGTTACTAAAGCCCAAGCGCTCGAACTTTTCAAAGAGAACCAATTCAAAGTTGAGTTGATCAACGGCATTCAAGATGCCAGCGTTGGCGTGTACAGCCAGGGTGATTTTTTTGATCTTTGTAAAGGTGGTCACGTTGATTCAGTTGATCAAATTAAATATTTTAAGCTGACAAGCATTTCAGGGGCCTATTGGCGCGCTGATCGCAATGGTATCGCTCTGCAGCGTATCTCGGGCGTGGCGTTCTTAACGCAACGTGAACTTGATGAATATTTTCAACGCCTTAAGTTCTAAAACTTTTTGATCATCGAACCATGGGACGTCAGTTGGGGTTATTTTCATTTCATGATGAAGCGCCAGGAGCTCCGTTCTTCCATCCTCGTGGTGCCAAAGTCTACAACCGCATGATCGATTATTCACGCCACATGCAGCAGCATGATTATCAAGAAATTAAGACGCCGCTTATTTTGAATGAATCGCTTTGGAAACGTACAGGCCATTATGATAACTTTCGCGATAATATGTTTTTCACC
Source organism: Candidatus Babeliales bacterium (assembly GCA_041666365.1). Taxonomy (GTDB): domain Bacteria; phylum Babelota; class Babeliae; order Babelales; family RVW-14; genus JBAYHB01. The sequence continues at coordinate 2,915 of JBAYHB010000024.1, forward strand.
AGCACCGAAAAAGTTAATTACTGTGTGCGTCCAATGAACTGTCCAGGCGCTGCGCTTTTGTATGGCGAGCAGCCTCATTCGTATAAAGAGTTGCCAATGCGTCTCTCTGAATATGGCCTTGATCACCGTTGCGAGCTGTCAGGCGTTCTGCATGGACTTTTCAGAGTACGTGCATTCACGCAAGATGATGCACATATTTTCTGTACACCGGCCCAGATCGCGGATGAGATAAAAAATATTATAAAGCTTGCCCTCGTGGTCTATAAAAAATTTGGGTTTGAAAAGGTACTATTTGCGCTTTCAACGCGTCCAGAAAAGTCAATTGGATCAGATGCGCAATGGCAAGCGGCTGAAAAAGATTTACATGATGTGTTAACTTCGATGGGGCTTGTGTATAAATTGCAGCCAAGAGAGGGTGCTTTTTATGGCCCAAAGATTGAGATGAAGATTGAGGATGCGATGGGACGTGAGTGGCAGTGTGGAACAGCTCAGATTGACTTCAATCTCCCAGAGCGCTTTGAGCTCGAGTATGTCGATGCTGACCAGTCGCGTAAGCGTCCGGTAATTGTTCACCGCGTAATCTTTGGATCGGTTGAGCGATTCTTTGGTATTGTCTTGGAAAGCGTTAAAGGACATCTACCATTTTGGGTTGCGCCTATCCAAATGCGCATTTTAACGATTACCGATGACCAACAAGAGTACGCAACAACACTGCTTGGTAACCTTAATAAATCTGGGTATCGCGTTGAAGTTGATAAATCTGGTGACCAGATCTCTGCCAAGATTCGTCGAGCTCAGGTTGAGAAAATTCCATGGATGCTTGTCCTTGGTAAAAAAGAACAAGAAAACCAAACGATTACGTTGCGAACCGTTGACGGCAAACAGCAGTTTGGGCTAACTCTAGAAGTCCTTTTAGAAATGGCACAAAAGATTAATTCATTCGAGTAAGTTACATGAAACATTTTTTGCATTCGTTTACCACAATTACGCGTAGTCAGTTTGAACAGCTTGCACAAGCCTTTGTCCGTGTAAGTTCAACGCAGATGCGTTCAAGCGGGTGGCTGACTTCGGCAACGCCCCGGCGAGAGCGTTTGTTAAAGGGTGATCCAACACTCTTTCAGCTTGTTGGCGAGCGTGAAATCAGTTCGTTATTTGTTCCATTCGTGCAGAAAAAAGTTGTTTCAGGATCCACTGCAAAAGTGGTCATCATTGGCGATCTACATGGTGATTACCAAACATTGACAGCGGTTATCACTGAATTGCGACAGCAAAATTACATCGATGATGCATGGACACTTCGGCCTGATATAACGATTGTTTGTCTTGGCGATTATTCAAATAGAGGTCGATCAAGCGTGCCAGTGATGGCGGCGTTGATGCACCTTTTTATTCACAATCCAGAGAACGTGATTCTTTTACGTGGTAATCACGAATATGCTCTGACCAATAAATTATTTAATAAGCGGCATATGAGTAAAAAGGGGACAGAGGAAGAATACTTGGGTGAGGTTTCTCTTCTGGAAGAGTTGCAACAGCGCTTTGAAGGATACACCTATCCAGACCTTCTGTACTGGTATGATTATTTGCCACAGGCATTATTTCTTGGTTGGGATGATGAACAATCCGGCAAGCGGCAGTTTGTTCAGTTATGCCATGGCGGTATCGAAATTGGGTATAACCCGGGCCAGCTGCTTCATACCAGCGATGATGTTGCGTATGAAGAATTTGTACGTTTTGATCGTGGCGGCACACTGCGTACGCTCATTGATGATAAAGTTCTTGGCCAAGAGGTTGCACAGCGCATGCACGATGTTCTTGATTATATTAAAACAACTTCAAGTAACGGCTTTGAATCTTTGTATGCCGACCATACCGTCATTGATTTTAAAGAGCTGCAAAGTTCATATCACCTCAGGTTTGGGTTGCAGTGGAACAATTTTTTGAGCCAGCGTAACGATGCTATTTTGTTTGCTGCATCGGCCAAACGTAAAAACCTCATCTTTGGAAGCCTTTTAACAAAGTATTTTATGCAGCAGGCCTCATCGGATAACGTAACGCTTTTTAGCATTATCCGTGCACATCAACATTTAAACGAAACGATTCAAGAGCTTGGGCTACGCATAACGATGCTTGATGATACGTGCATCGGAAAAGGGATGGTGCGTCAGTGGGGCGGGCTTGTCTACACGCTTGGTGCATCGAGTGAAATCTCTGGAGTTCAATCGTTTATCATGCTTGATTGTGCTGGTCATACCGTTTGTCATTATTATAAACAACCGGAACAGACCACTTTTTCATCTACACAGTATCGTTTGCATACAGAGCTTTAAGCGCTGGCATTTCCTGGTAGGGATTGCTGGCGCCAAGAAAGGCCAGGGTTGCTCCGCCACCTGTTGAGCAAAACGTTACCCTGTCTGCGATGTTTTCTTTATACGCCGCAGCGACAGTATCTCCACCTGCCAGAATAGTTAGGCCTGTGTTTGCTGCAATGCTTGCCAGAATTCCATTTGTTCCCGTTTGGTACTCAGGATATTCGTAAATCCCCATGGTGCCGTTGGCAAAAATTGTTTTGGCATTGAGGAGCTGTTGTGAAAATACTTGGAGCGATGCCGGCCCAATGTCAACGCAAATACTGTCATTTGGAATAGTTGTAACTGAACATGTTTGCAGCGTGCCACTCCCTAGTTTGCTTGTAACTTTCATATCAGTGGGGAGGACGAGAGAAACGCCAGCCGCTGTAGCGGCCTTTATCGTGTCCATTGCTACCGCAACATCAGCTTGGTCACAGGGGGAAGCTCCCGTGGTGTAACCGTTTGCTTTTAAAAATGGCAATGCGAGTGCTCCGCCGATAATGATAGTACTAGCGCGTTTGTGCTTTGGTGCGTGCAAGAACGTCATCAAGACTTTGATTTTATCTTTAACTTTACATCCACCAACGACAAGCATGAAAGGTTGTGCAGGTTCTTTTGTCAGGGCTGTCAGCGTTGCGATTTCTTTTTCAACAATCAGACCAGCAGAGCGATTGTCTTTAGTAAATAAGTTTGGTAAGAGCGTGACCGATGTGTCATTGCGGTGGATAAGTCCAAAGGCGTCATTGATATAGACGTCAGCAGTTGCGGCCAAAAGCTGAGCAAAAAGGCGCGATGGTTCTTGTTCCCCCTGGAAGAATCGTAAGTTCTCGAGCAAGAGGATCGTAGTAACATTTTGAACACTTTTCTTTGCCGCTTGGAGGAGGTCAGGTTCAAAATCAATTTTGAATCCATAGTGTTCTAGTTTAGGGACAAGCAGTTTGGTTGAAAGTTGTTCATCAATGAAATGTGTGTTATGCCGTGGCGAGGGCCGTCCAATGTGCGTCGCTAGTATGATTTTGTTTCCGCCTTGCATAAGCAGTTTAATGGTTGGGACAAGGGCTTCCATGCGAGCATTGTGTGTGGTGGTATCTAGCAAATCGTGACGAGGTAGGTTGAGGTCGGCACGTAGAAAAACACGTTTTTTCTGTACATTAAGCATGAGCAGCTCCTTGGCTTATCTGCTGCGTCCCCCAAAGGCTTTTATGTTTCTGTTCAATTTTCTCTCGAATGGCATTCATAATGAGATCTTTATTATCAATGATATTTTGTCGTAGTAGTCCGCTAAGCTTATTGATTTCTTCTGGGGTATACCTAAATTTGAATATGGGATAGGAAAGCCTTAATTCCTTTTTTGGATCAAAGGTTGGATCAAAATGTTCATTTTTTACTGGTGGCACAAAGATTATAGTTGGAGCACTTGTGCCTTCTTTGCCTTTAATCACGCTTAGCTGGTGGCTCGCGACTTCATCAAAGTGTATTGGATCAAAGTGAACACCCAATGAATTTGCAATTTTAATTACTTCTTGAAGTTCTGGTGCGCTATCATGAACGTCTCCTGAGGCATCCATTACAAAAATGATATCGACCTTACGTTCTTTTTTAAGAAGAGGGACGAGCGGAAGGTTGGTGCTATACCCATGATCCATCAACGTAAGTTTACTGAGGTTGCGAACAAAAGAATTAGAAACGCCATATAAAGGATTAAAGATAGAAATACCTGCAAATTGCCCCTCATCAACGCTTATCTCAGCGAAAATATTTAGGATAGATTCCCAATGTATCTTTTTAAAAAAAGTCCTAAATGTGCCAGAAAAAGCTGACCCCCATATTCCCATCAAATAGCCAAGCGATAGTTCTGGTGCAAAATTAATTGAGGTCCCATTTTTAAATTTTCTTCCAAATGCCCAAATGGGGATATGCATGTTGAGATTATCGATACCGAATTCATAAGGAGTAAAGGTGGCAGTGTTCATGAGATCGCCCGCAACTTGGATAGCGGTATAGATCGGAAAGAATGACTCACCTTTGACCATATAGCGTTGGGAACCCGACAAACAAAGATCATCAGGGCCAAAATAAGTAGTGACATTATGGAAAAATGTATGTGCTAATGCAACCCCGCAGATATCAACGATGTTGTAGGATTGGTCAAAGACATATTTTGGTCTCAAAACATGTCTGATATTGGAAAATAAATAAGGTATTCCTGTAGCTGAGCAATAATTTTTTGCTGAAATTGCAGTAATAAAGTGTTGAGTGTATTTGTCTACCGGCAATCCGAGCTCTATAAAGTTTGAGACTATCCACGATGATCCAGACAACGCAGCAGCATAGGTAAGGCCATTAAGCAGCCCGATTTCATTAAGGCCTTCAAGCAGTCCGAGAGTTGCAGTTGCTGCGCGTATTCCACCACCACTTGTACAAATAGCAATCCGAGGGGTTTCATTTTTTGCCAATTGTGTATTAAACAATTGTTCCAAAGTTTTTTTCACGAGGGGAAGTCGCTTTCCTAAAAAGGCAGTTTCTCCAGGCGCCAGATGTGAGTCTCGACGTACAGTAGCTTTTTGTTGAGGCATTGATTGATCCGAGGTTGCATTTTTATCATCACTTGACCACATGTTCTGTAATGATGACATCAAAGGTTTGATAATTGTCCAGCCAATGTTGCTATATCCGTAGAGTACATTATCTTTTTGTGCTATATGAAATACTGATCCATTCGTATACCCGATGGCTGTCTTATTTGCTAGTCTATATTCATCAGCGGTTAATTTTTTTTTAAGTACCTCTTTGTTATCTGAAAAAATGATCTCACGATTGGTTTCTATTTTGAATTCTGGTCGATCTAGTTGGGCCATACCATTTTTTTGTATCTCTACAATGTCACCTTGTAACGTAGCTCGACCAACACTGCTCCCCACAAGATTCTCTCTTAGTCTGTAAGCGCCAACCCAAATTGGTTGGTCTGTATGATTTATAACGGAAATCTGATTTTTTGAATCAGGTATACTCGTCGAATAAGAAGAGCTAAAAACAAGCGTTAATGTAAAAAGCATTAGTTTTTTAAATTTATTAAGCATAAACTACCGTTTTTATGAAATAATAAGTTTTTCTTTCATATATCATTTATCATTTCGTCGAAATAAGAGTCAACGTTTTTAAATGTTTTTCGCATCAAAAACAACGATTATTAACAAAAAATCAGAGAAATACCTTTTTGTAGTATATAGATAATGTGCTAAATGTATCGTTTTTATATGCCTTTTGACAGTATATATTTTAATATGTATATTCAGATAGTAATAATTGCATCTAGGGAAAACGGTGGAGGTTATAGAGATTTGAAAAAAGAATAACTTTAAAAGGAGTTATGAATGAAAAAGATGTTATTAATCGCCACGTTGATTGCCGGTAATGTTATTGCTGGAATTGACCAAAACATAGAAATTAAAAATAGTGAAAATAGTGGACAAACAGATCTTGCCCAGGCTCCTGAGACGCAAACTTCAGTGGACCCGGTACCAGAATCACCTGAGCAATCTGTTGGCCAATTGGATCGAGAAGCAAATAAAGATTTTGAAGATATTAAGAAACAGATAGAACAGGAAGATGAACAGATTTACCAAATCGAAGATATGCAAACAGCTGAGTAAGCAACATCTTGATTAGTCGAGTAATTTTGGTAGCCTGAGTCGATAAAATTTAATCAGAAAAAATAAAGAGGTGTTTATATGGAATACGGAAAATTACTTTTAGCTTTTGTCTTATCGGTAACAACGCTCGCGGCTCATGAAGCTACGCCAGTTTCTGGCATTGTTGGTTCATGTGATGGTTCAGGACGAAATGCACTTCGTGTTGAGTCTCGATATGTTGGTCATTCCCTTGAAGAACTCAAGGCGATACGAAAAACGCTTGTTGATATCAGAGCAAGCCAGAACCTGACATTGATTAAAAAAACATTGAATTTTATCGGTGCTACAGTTAAAGAAACCTGCCTAGATTTGACATCAGTGGCAGCAGCCGTCGTTGGAATTACAGGTGCGTTACTTGCTGCTAATAAAATAACAAAAGAACAAATTCAAACGGCAGTAACAGGTGTGCCTACTCTATTCTCTGGATGGCAAAATTTTAAAGCTAATATTACTGGCAATTCGGTAGATAATGCAATCATTGTTGGTGGTCTTGCGTTGATACCGGTCGCATTACTTATCCGTTACCTTTTAACACCGAACGAAAAACAAGATAAAGCGAATGTTGAAGAAATGAAACGTTTATTGCCTCAACTTGATCAAGTTATTGACCACATTGATTTTGAAATACAAAAGCTTGAGTTTGTAAAGATAGCGTAAGCTTTTATACAACGTTAAAAACTGGGGATCGATAGAAATGTCGGTCCCTTTTCTATTGCCGTAAAACCTTGCTGATATTGATATTTTTGCTTTGTCGAGCTGGTATCCAGGTTGCTAAAAATCCCATGAGCATGGTGGCAGCAAAGACGATGATAAAGAGTTCCGGATCCATACGTGCGGGCAGGTAGGAAACGTAGTAGACGTCAGGAAGTGTGATGAATGGATAATGTTCAAGGATTGCTCCGGCGATCGCTGCAAGCGTTAACCCAGTCAGTGATGCGTAGCAGGTCAGGCGCATACCAAGGCCCAAGAAGATATTTTTAATCGTACTGTCCGCCATACCCATTGCTTTAAAGATGGCGATATCGCGGCGCTTGTTTTGAATTTGCATGAAAAGAAGCGAAATCATGTTCATGCAAGCGACCAGCGTGATCAAGGCCAGAATAAAAAACATGACATACTTTTCCAGCTTGAGCGATGAAACCAGTGCAGGGTACTGATCTTTCCAGGAGCAGACGACCAGGTGGGGGAGGCGTTCTTGCAAGACAGCGATTGCTGCAGCTTCGGCGTCGTGGGGCCAGATCAAGTTTGAAATTAAAGTAGTTACCTTTGTCCACAATGTTGTCCAAAAAATACTGTCGGTAATGGTCTTGCCGGTTAGGTGGAGATGTTCATTAGGGTTGTGTAATTTTATGGTGAGCTGGTCAACGCCCTGTTCTTCAAACATGGCATGTAAAAAATCGAGTGAACAAAATGCAAAATTATTGTCGTACTCTTCCAAGCCAATGTTAAAGATGCCTGCGATGGTAACGGTTTGCGAACTTAAAGCTATTTTTTTCTGTCCGCCGGCCTCTGGGATAAGGAGTGTGAGCTGATCACCGACAGCAAGATGGAGTTGAAGTGCCATTTTATGGCCAATGATGATGCCATCTTTTTGGAGTAGCTGGTCAAAACGTGGTGGTGCTGCGGTGGCGGAGTGCATAATTTTATGATTGATTGCCGTGACTAAATGTTCGTTGGTGGTATCAATACCTCTGATGAACACGACTGATTGTTGTTGTTTGGTATCAATAAGCGCCTGTTTGGTGGTGTTGCCGCTGATTGCCTGAATCGTTCCGGGAAATTCTTTAAGCAATGTTGAGCGCAACGGTTGGTAGTCCAGCTTACTTCCGGGTGCGTAAACGACGACTTGTGCGTTGATGCCTTGCATTTTTTCATGAATGACCTTTTCAAAACCATTAAAGATGATGAGTGCGAGCATGAGTGAAAATGTGCCGATTGCAATTCCTGCAAAACACATGCACATCATAAACGCGATGCTGCTATCTTTGCCGGTCAATGCGAGGTAGCGTGAGGTAATGAGGGACGAAATAGTTTTCATGAGCGGATCCTTTTTCAAGTGGGACAGAAATTTTCTGCAGTTTACCATTCCAAAAAGTGGCGTGTCCAGGGTTGCTTTGTGCTGGACGGCCTTAAAAATTCTTTTTTACGATTCTTTTGCTCCTTGATATGAAATTAGTATAATTGCCTTGTCGATGGTGCCTGAAAAAGGCGGTATGTAGCACGTGATGCGAAAGAAAGTAGGGTATGATAAAAAAAAATAGTTCTAGAACCGGTAGCAAAATAAGTTGTCTACTGGCGTGTGTTGTTCTAATGAGTTCGTGCGTTCCTTATCATAAACTTATCAAAAAAGAATCGCCTCAGGCGACAGAGCTTGATGACCAGCGCGAGGTTGCCTACAACAATGTTCGCACTGCTGCGATCTACAATCAATTTGAAACGCGAGCACTTTTTAATTTTTTGCGAATGTCGGATGCCACCAGGCGCGCTTATGCTGATGTCTATTGTGGGCGCCGCGGTATAGCTGCACAGGCAAAAGAAGAGTTCTTAAAGCGGCAACTTGAAGAAAATAATCACTGGTACTCATTTATAGTTTTGGCCGATATTCGTGATAAAACCAGCGTATCGCTCGGCGAGAAAAATGCGCAGTGGACTTTTTCATTGGACCTTGGCACTGATAAAACACTTGTGCCGGAAAGTATTAAAGAGATCGATGTTGAACCTGAGCAGCAACACTTTTTTGGACATCGTTTTAATCTTTTCAAAACCGCCTACCTTATAAAATTTCCTCGACATGATGCATCGGGGCAGGAATACACTTCTGGACCATGCAGCAAAGTTATTGTGAGTTCTCCCTATAAAAAGGCTGAAGTTGTATGGGATGAAAAAGATTACAAGAAAAAACATGAAGTGAGGAAAGATGAAGATTTCTATTGGGGCTGATCACCGCGGCTATAATGTAAAGCAAGCAATCATGGCCGAGTTTAACGACATAGACTGGATTGATGTTGGCACTGATTCGTCAGAGCGGACTGATTATCCGCTCTTTGCCGAGTTGGTATGTCAAAAAATCCTTACAAAAGAAGTTGAAGCGGGCATTCTTATTTGTGGATCGGGCATTGGTATGAGCATTGCGGCGAACCGACATAAAGGAATTTATGCTGGGTTGTGCTGGAATCCTGAAGTTGCCCGTGTCGCAAAACAGGATGACGGTGTCAATGTACTTGTCGTGGCTGCAGATTTTGTTGACCAAGATACAGTTTTTGCTATTATTCGCGGATGGTGTCGGACTGAGATTAAAGATGGGGTGTACCGTCAACGGCTGGCAATGATGGATAAAACATAGGAATAATGCATGAAAAAGGGTCGCCTGTATTTTTTGTTTTTGGGCTTAGTGGCTGATATTTCTCTCAACGGAATGAACGGCGGTGCGGGGACTCCCCACATTGAAGACTCGATAAAATGTGAAAAGTGTCGAGAGGATTATC
>JBAYHB010000025.1:0-12431 GCA_041666365.1 Candidatus Babeliales bacterium
GCTCCCCCGCCTGTACGCAGGAGCAAGTGAAGCAACCGCCCGCCAAGAAGCCCAAAAATTGCTCAACCTTGTCCAGCTTGGCCACCGGGCCGAACATTACCCTTACCAACTTTCTGGCGGCCAGCAACAGCGCGTCGCCATTGCAAGAGCCTTGATCAACAACCCAAGCATCCTGCTTGCCGATGAACCAACGGGCAACCTTGATACGCAGACTGGCTCGACTATCATAGAATTTTTCAAAAAACTCAACGCCGAACAAAATGTCACCATCATCATCGTCACCCACGAACCGGCCATAGCCGCCCAGGCGAAACGCACTATCGAGTTACGGGACGGGGTTATCGTTAGCAAGTGATAAAAACACTTGCCGAGCTTTACTTTTCAGACTATGATACCCATCCGTTTCAACTTATTTTCCTAACCATTTTTTAGTGTTAAAGGGTTTTTATGAAAAGATTAATCGTTCTTGCGTTGTCCACCACCTTCGTTATTCAGACATCAACTATCGCAGCTATTATGATGGAAGATAATACTAAACTCATGCCGCCACCAAACGAAGAAATGACTCAACGTATTTTAAATGAAAAATTGAAGTCTTCTTTAAATAAAAAAGACGTGAATACCGCAATTAGGCTTATCAAAAATGGTGCCAACCCTAATACTCAAGATGATAAGGGCAATTCCCTTTTGATTTTTGCTACCTACAATAAAATGATCGATCCTGTAAAAATACTTCTTACCAATTCTCTCGTTGATGTTAACTGCAAAAATGAAGAAGGCTGCACTTCCCTCATGTTTGCATTGATGGAAGGCGACAAGAACATAGAACTAATTCGCATGCTTCTTGCTCATGAAGGAATAGACGTTAATCTTCAGGACAAAGACGGCTACACAGCACTGATGTATGCACTTTTATATCTTTCCAATACAATGTATTTCACTAAGCGTCAAGCCGATGGACAGCTCTATAATTGTTCTTATGTAAAACACGTTATTATTCAACTGCTCTCGCGGGGGGTATCGGTCTTACCAAAAACAAAAAACGGAAAGGATGCCATCTTCTTTGCAAAGTCGCACAAGCATTCAGCACGAATTATCGAGACTCTTGAAAAATTGAAGCTAGAACAAAGCGTTACAACCAAATCCCCCAAAACCCCACCTCAAGATTATTCCGATACGACCGTTTAAAAATTGGGGCTGGCTCTTCCAGCCCCAATTTCATTTTAACCGTCTTTCTTCCAAAATATTCCCACTTCCCTGAACAAACCACCCCTCAACAACCAGCTTCGCGTTATTTCTACTTATCAATATAAAAATCTCCCACCAGATCAATATATTTTCGCCTTGTAATTAAATCATTGTTTTCAGGAGCACCAACCTGCTACAGTAACAATGAGGGTAGGGAAAATAATAAGGGGGGGGGATTTTATGAAAACCATAGACTGGGTAACCACAATCACGGTTACCTTACTTTTTATCGGCGCGACAACACGTATCAATTGCGGGCAAACCGAAGTAGTCAGAAAAATTTCAAACGAACCTAACTGTCTAAACTGGGTAGAAGTCACGAGTACTCCAATTTCAAAGCAGGTGATGTTTGACTTCTCTAGTCCGATATTTTTAGAGAAATCTATCAACAAAGCAACCTCTCAACTCCGCCTTGTTTTCCCCGGCATGCGCCTTGGCAATAGCAATATGTCAACCATAACGGCCCAATTTGACAAGCTTAAAGCCGACGGCTTTATCGAAGATGTCGCAATATCTCAGCGTACTGAAAAAGTTCCTGCTGTCGTCGTCGCGCTCACCTTTGCAAAATCAAGAAACCTGATCGATCCTGACACTCAAACATCATTCGAGCGCCCCAATAAAATGCTGATTCGATGGAGTAAAATCGATAATCCTTATCGCTTGGTCCTTGATATCTTTTCAAAAGAAGATCTTGATACCATCACTCATAAAGAAGCTCTGTTTTTACACGCCTCAAACGATGCCTTCCAGTCAGACAACGCCTCACCAGCAACAGCCCCTTTTCGCATCGTTATTGATGCCGGGCACGGCGCTTCTGACATGGGAGCAAAAGGTTTTTATGATTTAATCGAAAAAAATCTTACACTTGATATTGCCAAACAGGTCCAAGCACTCCTGGAAAAAAAGAGGGCAAAGGTTACCTTAACACGCGAATGGGATAAAGAAATCTCACTCCAGGGCCGCGCCGAACTTGCAGCCCAACTCAAAGCGCACCTCTTTGTTTCTATTCACGTAAACTCTGCCGGGAAATTGGGAAGCCCAGCCTCAGGGATTGAAACCTTTTACCTTGATAGTAAGGAGCTACTCCCACCATCCCGCACCGGTGGGTTCATGTTCGTTAATTTAGCCCAAAATAACCAGCTCATAGATATCGTTGACACACACCTTAAAAACAATCTCAATCTCTCAAAAAACCTTGCACTGTGTATTCAAAAGAATATACTTTCAACCCTTGCAAAAGCAGATCACCCAGCCATCGACCGTGGGATCAAGCCAGCACACTTCAGAGTCCTCTTCCAAAATGCAATTCCATCGGCGCTGGCAGAAGTAGGATTTATTACCAACAAAGACGAGTGTAAACTTTTGGCCCAGCCTAGCTACCGTAAACAAATAGCCCAAAGTATTACACAGGGAATAAACACTTTTTTGACCTCATATTATTAAAATCACACAAAAAACGCACTTTTTTGCTCTTTGATTCTCTACTGACGCTATTATCTTTTTATAAAAATGCTATACTCGAACGTAAGTACTAATAGAATATTTTGAATTGAATTAAGAGAGGTTTTTGTATGAAGCTATTTAGATCACACGTAATTACGACATTCGCATCGCTTTCGTTGCTCTGTTCATCTGTATTCGCGGTGTCTATGCATACACAAAAGATCCAAACTCCCTTTTCAGACGTCAACTGCTCATGCCAGTGGATGACACAAAAAGAAACAAAAAAACTGATGCAATCGGAAAACGTTGCAAAGTTCGTTAAAGAAGCAACAGACTTAGAAAATGGCGCTGTCGGTTATTTCTTCACAGCTCTTTTGATTGGTACTACAACAGCACTAACTTGCCTTGGCAACAATAACGACGGCGAGCATCACCACTCCTCAATTATATTTCCACACATTATTACATCAACACCCACTATAACACCATCAGAACCCCAACTTCCCGTGCTCAGTGATTTTACCAATGTCACCGTAGAGAACCTTCATCAGCACATAACACCTATAAAAGTCCACATCGAAAACAATTCAGATAAAACACTGCTCATTTCAAAAACTGAATATCTTTCAACACTGCAATCACAATCGGTACCGCTTGATAACATCATGCGCCTCTTCCCCAAGATAGATGACCATAAGAGCTCACTCCGCTGGGCCGGCGCAGGTTTATCTGTAGCAACAGTAGTAGGCGGCTTGGCGGCGGCGTACACCTTTTATTGTGCTCATAATAATTTTATGCAGAATAACTTCAAATGGTGGTTAGGTGCATTTCAGTCCGTACTGGCAACCTGTTTTGGCTTTTTCACGGTTTTTGCTGCCAAGTCTGGCTACGAATGCTGGGACAATCTAAGCACGCTAGATAAACTTAAGAGACATCATAAAAATCTTGTCGACAACCTTACCATTGTCTACGACAGCGCAACAGGCCAGGAGCTTTCCCCCGATGAATATTCATTCGGCTATACTATTCCGCCGCATGCTGTTTTTGAAAGCTTGCTCTTTGTCAGAACCGACAAATGCGAAGAATATATTCTTAACGCAGCGCAGCAAGACTCAATGACACTCAATGCCAAACAAATTGATATGCGCAAGCCAACACATTAATTTATTTCAGACCCAAGCGCAATGAAGCTAAAGGCAGAGGCATCAGCCTCTGCCATATTTTTTATCATTTCTTTCGTCACAGAGTGACGCAACTGTTTAACATGCATTGTAAAATGGTCATCGAATAGCGCAGGATTGATCCCCCAACTCTTAATCGGATTCTGCGTTGCAACAAAATAAAGCTCATTGAACGATATCACAAGGGACCTTGAATCATCTGCCACAAAATCAGCCTGAGTTGCACAACGGCGGTGAATTACCCACGTTCCCAGTCGTTTACGCGACTTTTTATCTGATAGCGTCCACGTTGTTACACTGCTTGGAACATCACCCCATTCACCTATCGAAAGCTTGGCACTGAAGAAACCATGTTTAGTACAACTCGTGCGCCGCGCAACAATCGTACGGTCTTGAAAAGTAAAAATAATTTCATCGCCAATCCCCCCATCGCGCACAAGCCATGCCCATCCTTCAGAGTAGTATCGCGGCTGGGTTGGCAGGATAGGGTCAATCAGGTCAATAGAATAGATCCCATGCTTGATAAGCTGGTAGACATCGCTCCCGCCGGCAATGTACACGATTCTCTTACCCTTCTCATAGTCCCTTTTGAGGGCATCAAGGCACTGCCTATGCCATTGCTTCCACCCGCTCCCGGCAAGATAGTACCAAATAGCGGCATAAAAAACTCTGGCAATCGGATGATCGCTTGGCGTAAGAAGGATCGTATGGAACTGCGGCCATGTACCAGGGCCAAAGGCATACTCAAACATTCTGTTCGCCACTGCTCGCAAATAGACAAGTTCTTCATCGCTTCCAGCATCACCGTTCAGGAAGAAAAGCTGTAACAAACCGTTGTACTGTTTGATAAGCTCTTTGTACTTCTTACTTGTATCATTGGGCAGAGCTTTATCATGTTCCTGCTGGGCGGGGGACGTAAGACCGATATCCCTGAGATACTGTATAAACCCCTCCATATCTCGCTCGAGCAAGGCCGTAACGTGTCCAATCGTGTTTACGAGCGTACTGTTATGTATGTCGACAAGATCGAGTTGGAAATCAAAGCTGCAATTAAACATCGAGCTTAAGATCGTTGAATTTGATGCCAAATGGTCTTTATTACCCTGGTAACGCTTTTTAAAGTGTACGGCATAGCCATCGTCAACTAAAAATTTCATGCTGCTTGGTGATATATCATCAAAGACCTTTTGCGAGGCAATCCACCGAGCAAAAAGCTCATCACCCTTTTTAACTTCACGATCAACAACGGTTAATGAACAGCTCGACAAACAGACTGACATGGCGACAATACCCCCCAATCTACCCACCTTAATCATGACTTTATCCTTCTTTTTTTTACTTCATTCACACGTATAAGTCTTAGTTAAAACCGATAAAAAAGCTATCAATATATTGGCATTGCTGTAAAATCGTACCATAGTCTTTATACTTGTAGGCGTAAGATGTCACACACCATAATAAACACCGCTAGACCAGAAGAGGCAATGTTGTGCCTTGCTCGCAAAGGAGGATCCATGGACGTTAATATTTCTCTCTCATACGAATTAGTATGTCTCATCAATTGGCTTATGCAAAATGAGAAAGCAGCGCTTAACGCATTGGTTAAACAAGCGGTCAAAAACGGTTTTATTGATGAGCTTGAACAACTTGAAAATCCCGAGCAGATCGCATCACAAGAGTTCCTGTACACAACTGTCTTTGAATTTCTTCTTCATCTTGAAAAAAATCTTATCAAACATCTTGAGACAATCCAGGCAAACACCCAAGAAGAACTCCTTTTCCCAGCGCTCCAGCGTATGGATGCAGCCAATCTTGATGCCCGCACCATGTGGCTCAGCATGCACCAAGCAAAAAATGTCCTGACTAAAACTAAAACCGTACTTCCAGCGACCAGTGACACTTCGGCCAATCAGGCAGCAACGGTACTCTTCGAACGTATCATCAAAAATTGGAAGCCCGATCAAAATGAACCGCTTAACTAATATCTAAAGTTGAGCCGCTTCAGTTCTTGACGCAATTCAAATAACGGCAGGCCAAGAACGTTTGTGTACGAACCTTGAATGCTTTTTAAGAAATTTTGGCCATACCCTTCAACAATACTTGCTCCACAGGCGCGCAGCGCGAGCGGTGTTGAGGCTAGGTAATCATCAATCAATACCGGCTCAACAACATACTCAACAAGTGTTTCGGTCGTCCAATGAGCGGCATCAACAGTCTTCCACTGCCCATCATCAGCCACCATCTTTTCAAGGCAACATCCAGTCACCACTTCAATTGGTTCTTGACCGACAATGGTAAGTATCTGACGAGCATGTTCTCTATCTCGTGGCTTGCCCAAAATCTGCCTGGTCTTTTGAGTGCGGACCAATGTATCTGCGGTAAGCACAAACAATGGTTCGCTGCCATGCTCGCCTGGGGTTGGCAAAATAACTGTTTTTAATTTTGCATGTGCAATCGCAAGAACATAGGCCTTAAAATCGTCTTCAGGATGAGGTACAAGCTCATCGCTGGTATGTTCAAGCAACTTAAATGGAATTTCTGAGTTTCTTAAAATCATTTGACGCGACGCCGACTGCGAAGCGCAATATAAAATATCTTTATTCATAGCTTACCCTTGTTTAGCTTTTTATCTTCTGAACATCGTTAACAACGCTGCCACAAACCATTAAAGTGCTGTTTAACTTTTCCATCAAGATGCAGTTCAAAAATAATATCTTGCAGCTCAACCATAGAAAGTCCGGTACCATTGGCCACATCTTCAAGCGATGCTGGAGTTACCAAACTTTTAAGAACTGTTCCCTGTACACCTGGCACTTCTTGCTCAATTGCAACAGGAATTGATAACTGTCCAGTCCTGCTCAATGGTTCTTTTTTGACTGTTTTCTCTTTAACAGGCTCACGATGCATCTCAAGTGGTACATCTCCAAATTCTTCTAAAATATCATCTACAGACCTGACCAATATCGCCCCCTGCCTGATAAGCCCATGACACCCAACACTTAATAAGTCATTGATGGAACCTGGAACGGCAAATACAGTGCGTCCCTGTTCTAGCGCAAACCGTGCCGTAATCAAGGCACCACTTCGTGCCGCAGCCTGAACAACAACCGACCCCTGGCTAAGGCCAGCAATAATTCTATTGCGTGCCGGAAATGTATTCCGATCGGGAAAAGTCATCAACGGAAAGGGCGAAAGTATGACACTTCCACTTGCGATAACACGCTCAAACAATGGAATATTTTTTTCAGGATATGGTTGCAAAATCCCAGAACCGAGAACAACAATCGTTGAGCCACCAGCATCAAGCGTACGCTTATGTACCATACTATCAACACCATTGGCCCCACCACTGACCGTCTGCCAGCCATGCGTTACAAGGTCAGGAACAAGGGCATCAACAATGTGCTGGGCATACCCCGACGCCTTGCGCGCGCCAACAAGTGCAATCTTTTTTGTATTATCTGGAACCGCGCCTTGGCAATACAACACTACCGGCGGCAAATAAATATGCTTGAGTGAATCAGGATAGGTACCATCAAGAAAGGTAAGCACCTCAACGCCGTGTTGCTCTACAAGTGACAATTCTTTGTTGATTAATGTCCGATCTGCAAGTCCGGCAACCAGCAGCTCTGCCAGACGGGGCGTAAGCTGCAAGCGGTTAATACAATCATCTACAGAATATGTATACAAATCATCAAGGTGCAGTTCTTGCACTACAGCAATATCTTCCAGCGACGGGTCAGTAACGTTTTGATGTGCCTTCAACAAGCCGCCAAGTACTTTGAGTACGGCTGCTGGACCAAAATCTGGAATAAGAGAAAGATGAAGTAAAATAGACGTCCTGCGATCGATAGCCCCATGGTGCATAGAATTCTGCGCCCCCGCGATATATTTTA
This sequence comes from Candidatus Babeliales bacterium, assembly GCA_041666365.1. GTDB lineage: Bacteria > Babelota > Babeliae > Babelales > RVW-14 > JBAYHB01. The sequence goes on from JBAYHB010000025.1 coordinate 7,769, forward strand.
TACACTGACCATCACGAACTTGCGACGGTCAGTGTATCGTTCATGCCTCTATTAAAAAAGAACCAAATTGTTTTCTTCGTTACTACGCTTATCATCCCCAGAAGCATCCATTGATGTCGCATCATCCGAGCGATCACCAATAGCTTCTTCTGTTGTATCTTGATTAGATGATGCAATCATTTCATTATCATCAATCGGATCAAGCGCCGTGTTCTTTTCTGGCTCATCTAATTCTTTTGGTTCATCAGCGTTGCCACCATCAAATGCAACCAATGCTGACAACGTTTGCGAATCATTGAGCCTGACCAAACGGACGCCTTTTGCTTGTCGTCCCATGCTGCGGATTTCTTGCGGTGACAAGCGAATGATCTTACCGTTCGAGTCGATCAATAAAATATGCGAATCATCAGTAACGCGCACAAGGCCAATAACATGGCCATTTCGAACATCAACTGGTATTGTTCGAACTCCAACGCCACCTCGGTGGGCAACACGGAAATCACTTACCAAGACGCGCTTGCCGTAACCACGCGAGGTTGCAAACAACAGATGACTTGTTTCTGGAATAACTTCCATACCGACAACTGAATCTTTATTGCGCAACTCAATACCACGTACACCGGCAGCTTGACGGCCCATAGGACGAACTTCCATTTCTTTAAAGTGGATCCCTTGCCCGTTATGCGTTGCCAGAACAATTGAATCACTACCGCTGCTCAATGCACAGAATGCAAGTTCATCACCTTCGTTGAGGTTGATTGCGCGGATACCTGTACTTCTGATTTTGGCAAAGTCCATTGCTTCGGTCTTTTTAATTGTTCCGAACTTGGTCACCATAACAAGGAATTTATTTTCCATGCTGCGAGTACACAATAACTTAACAATTTTTTCGCCTTCGGTCAGTTCCAGCAGATTAACAATCGCACGTCCCTTAGCGGTACGCGTTCCTTCAGGAACTTCAAACACCTTCATGCTGTAGACACGACCAAAGTTGGTAAAGAATAAAAGCTCGTCATGATTTTTTGTAACAAATGCATCTTCCATGATGTCATCTGAATCATCAAGATCGGCCATGCCTTTTTTACCCTTGCCACCACGATGCTGTACCGCATAGGTTTCAAGTGGTACGCGTTTGATGTAGCCCTTGCGCGTAAGCGTTACAAGCACTTCATCATCAGGAATCAAATCTGCTTCACTTAAATTATCAATTGCACCTTCAATCTTTGTTTTACGTGCATCGCCATAGGTCGATTTGATAACTTCAAGTTCTTTTAAGATTTCTTTCTTGAGCTCTTCTTCATCGCGTAAGATCAACTCAAGTTTTGCGATTACTTTCTTTATTTCTTCAAGTTCAACATGAATCTTGCCTCGCTCAAGCCCGGTCAAACGCTGCAAGCGCATTTCAAGAATCGCCTTTGCTTGCTCAAGCGACAATGCAAAGTTTTTGTGTAATCCAAGAATTGCCTCACTTGCGGTGTCAGCTTTCTTGATCAATACAATAACATCATCAATGTTATCAAGGGCCAAAATCAACCCTTGCAAAATATGTTCGCGCTCTTTGATGCGTGCAAGATCATACTCTGAACGACGTGTAATAATTTCTTTACGGTGAATTAAGAAATGTTCAAGGAGCTCGCGCAATGCAAAGAACATTGGTCGGTTTTGAAAGAGAGCCAACATAATGAGCGATAGGCTTGTTTGCAATGACGTATGCTTGTAGAGCTGGTTAAGCACCACTTGAGGAATCTCACCGCGTTTTAATTCGATAACAACGCGAATACCGCGCTTGTCAGATTCATCGCGAATGTTTGAAATTCCTTCAATAATTTTATCTTTAACAAGATCGGCGATTTTAGTAATCAGATCGGCTTTGTTAACAAGGTAAGGAATTTCGGTAATCACCAATGCTGTATGCTTTTTATTTTCTTCAATATCAACAACGCCACGCATGGTGAGCTGGCCATGGCCTGTGCGATAGGCTTTAACAATGCCTGCACGGCCGCAAATCACACCGCCTGTTGGAAAATCTGGACCAGGAATAAGCTTGAATAATTCATCTTCAGAAAGCTGCGGATTTTTAAGCAACTCAATACATGCCGTAACAACTTCAGTAAGATTGTGAGGCGGAATAGATGTTGCCATACCAACGGCGATACCGGTTGAACCGTTGATAAGCAAATTTGGAATTTTACTTGGTAAAAGTGTTGGCTCAGTACGCGACTCATCAAAGTTCGGGACAAAACGCACGGTTTCTTTTTCGATATCGGCTAAAAGCTCGCGGGCAATTTTTGCCATGCGCACTTCGGTATAACGCATAGCAGCTGCATTGTCACCGTCAATCGAGCCCCAGTTTCCTTGGCCGTCAAGCAGAGGGTAACGCTTGGAAAAGGTTTGCACCATACCGACCATCGTTTGATAAATTGCTGAATCACTGTGCGGATGGTAGTGACCGATAACTTCACCAACCACGGTAGCAGATTTACGGTGAGGTTTGTCATTGTAATAACCAAGCTTGTGCATCGCGTACAAAATACGGCGATGAACAGGTTTTAGACCATCGCGAACATCTGGAAGTGCTCGACTTACAATCACCGACATTGCATAATCAAGGAACGATGTTTTTAATTCTTTTTCGATCGAAAGTGGCGCAACACTACTTTTGAGTTTGTCATCATTTGTGGCATCGTGTACCGACATGAATCCCCCCTTCCAGGTGAAGAGTAAAAAAAACGCTAAAAAACATTATTTATACCAACGAAATACGTGATTTAAAGCATACTCTGCTTTATTTCTGAAGGCAAGATTTAAGTAAATAAGTCCCCTTAAAAGCCAACTTTCTTTGCTTCAAAAATTGAACCATACTCCATCGCATGTACCTGATAAAAAATGACTATTTTCATTCAATGAATGACGTATAGTTATCTTGATTGATACATTGAAACGAGGCGTCTGGATACGTTTTTTTCCACAACGCCGGCGCTTTAATATCAGACTTGCCCCACTTAAATTCATAACCAAAGATAGCACCATCGCGTTCTTCAACAAAATCTACTTCTTTTTGGTCATATGTTCGCCAAAAATAATTATTACTCAAAAGACGAAGGCTATGCTGTTTTTTGATTCGCTCAACAACAAGATAATTTTCCCACAAGGCGCCAACATCATTTCTTAAGCTGAGCTGATTAAAGTTATTGATCAACGCGTTGCGAATACCATTATCACAAAAATAATAGCGCGATGTTTTGGTAACCTCTGAACGCAAATTTTTACTAAACCCTCGGATGTTTATGAGGACAAAGGTTTTTTCTAAAAGATCTAAATATTTTTCAACGGTCGTCTTACTCATTGATAACTGGGTAGCAAGCTCATTATGCGAAACCTCTTTACCTATTTGAAAGCTTAATAATATGAGCAAGTCCACTATTTTTTTTGTTTTTTTAATTCCTTCAAGTGCAAGAATATCTTTAAAAAGATAGGATGAAACGAGCTCATGAAGATTTTCTTTGCGATCGCTATCTCCCTTTAATCCAATAACCTCAGGGTACGATCCGAATATCAATCGCTCCTCAAGACGTGCGTTACTCTCTGCCCGATTTTCAATCGCACACAATTCTATCTGAGCAATAGGAAGCATGGTAATTGTATATTTGCGACCAGTAAGCGGCTCATTCATTGCTCCCGTAAGATCAAGGGTGGACGATCCGGTAACAATAACTCGTACATCAGGGATGTGATCAACAATAAGTTTAAGATTTGCGCCGATAGAAGGAATACATTGTGCTTCATCAATAATCAGCCGTTTTTTGTTGCCAATAAAATTTTTAAGTTTTTCAATAGATCTACTCGAAAGAAACTCATGAACAAAAACATCTTCGCCTGTGACAAACAGATAGTCCTTTTTATCTTCAAGGTATTTTTTAAGTAGGGTTGTTTTTCCAACACGGCGAGGTCCATAGATAATAACAACCTTTCCTTCACGTTCTAAATTTTCCAATTGTTGTAATGCTTTTCGTGGAATATACATAACTGCCCCTCCCTAATTAGTTAAATTTCAGCCAATACAATATCTAAATTAGTATTAATTTGGCCATTTTGCAAGAAAATAGTGATTTTGCCCCACGCTCATAAGCTTAAGCCCAAATCACAACCTACTTTACTTTCATAATCTACACTTGCTATCATCGCGTCAGCTGTTATCAACCACAAAAAAGGGAGTCGTTTGTTATGAAATATTCAATGATTATTGTCCGTATTATTTTTGTCATTTCAACGATACTATGGCCAACGGCTGAACTTTTACCTGCTGCCGCACGCCCACCTCAAGTAAGGATGCAATCGGTTCCCGTACGACCGTTTTCTCAAAGACGTATTGCTCGCGTCGATGAAGGAGAACTCAAAGACAATGCCGAAAATAAAGGTTTTGGCTACAAAACGGCAAATTTGATGGAGTTACAAAAACTCGAGGTAAAAAGAGACGTCAATGATCCAAGGTACTCGATTCAGGTTCCCGAGTTTGCAGGCATATCTTCACAGCAAGTTAAGGATTTATTAAGGAAAAAAGAAGTCATGGCGCACCCGCGAAGCGGGTGGCTTGACGGTTGTTAGCAGTCTCTAAGACTGCCAGTTTAGACTATTTACCTATCAACAATTTCAAAATGTACCA
>JBAYHB010000026.1:0-12317 GCA_041666365.1 Candidatus Babeliales bacterium
AATAGTTTGGAGCGAGTACTGTGCATGAATAAAGTCACGGGCTGCCAGTGAAAGTTGGCACAGTAATGCGTGATTGGAAAGCAGCTCGAGCGCCTTATCTGCCATTGCCTGTACATCATCGATGGGCACAAGGTATCCGTTACGACCCTGGATAATAAAATCTTCAGGCCCCCCGCACAGCGTTGCAATGACGGGTGTTCCATGTAAAAGCGCCTCAAGTCCGACAATGCCCAATCCTTCTTGGTGCGATGTAATGAGCATTGCAGATGCCCGGCGATAGAGTGCGGTAAGATCTGCTGCGCTTATTTGACCTGTAAAAACAATGTTTTCGATGCATGGGTAGTCACAAAAATCATAAAGTTTTTCATTGCTTGGCTTTTTACCAACGACATAGAGTTTTGCTGTTTTATTTTTTTCATGAATGAGGCTAAAGGCTTTTATAAGCATTGTGATATTTTTACGCGGGTCAGAGAAGCGTCCGACAGCTATCAGTATATTTTCTTTATAGATATTAAGGGGCAGCGCTTTGCTGCAATCAATCGGGAATCCGCACCATGTATTGTTGGTGCGTTTTGTTGCTAAAATAGAGTTGAATTTTTGTTGTACATAGGAGCTGATTGAAAAAATATAGTTAGCTGATGAAAGGATATTTTTTTCGAGAGCAAGCATCTTTTTGTTTGCCAGGCGGTCGATGATGTAATGAATTTCGCCGAATTCTTTGACCCGCTGCTCACGATCTTCTGTGTAGGGGGTGGCAACCCACATAACAAATTTTTTATTGAGGAGAACAAGTGGATGTGCCGCTATACAAGTGCCACTGACAACAAAAAAATAATCATACTGTTGCAACAATTTTTCCCAGGTTGGCTGTGTAAAAACATAATGCCCCGGTTCCCAGAATGACCATCGCGCACCTATTTCAACACAGTTCATACCAAAATAAGAAAGAGGTTTGCTGTTTGAAGCAAATTTTAGGCGATGAATACTGGTGGCAAGTTCCGGATCAAAGCTCAAAAAAAAGACCGTTGGTTCAAAGTATGTTTCACAGAATTTGTACGTTGCTCTAAGGCATGAAAGAACGCCCCCATAATTATAAGAATTACGCAGTGAGATGATGGCAATCTTGGGTTTTTGTCGAGGTAACATAGCACCTTTCTAGGGCGGTTACTGTTTTTGTGCGATAAAAAACAGATCCGACGTTAATAGGTTTGTGTTTATTATGCCAATACGCCTTAGGCCCCCGATTATTTTTTTTATTATATATCGAGTGCCTCGAGGAAAAAATTCTGCAATTACGTGAGGGTTAACCCCGCCTTTACCATTAATAGTGATGGTGTGAAATCCAGCACGCTCAAGGAGCGCATGTAGTGTTTCTTTGGTGTAGTAACGTTTATGGGTAAGATCACTTCGGTGATAAAAGGTGAGATTATAGTCGGGTAAAAATGCATCGTTGTCGTGGGGAACCGAGCCGATGATAATCCCTCCCGTCCGGCAGATCCTAAAGATGTGAGCTATGAGTTGCTGTTCATGCGTAATGTGTTCAAGAATATCGAATGCCAAAATAGTTGAAAATGAATGGTCAGGAAAATCAATTGGTTTTTCTAGATCGGCTTGATGATAGGTAAATGTAGGGGCGTTTGGCGGTTCTTTGTGATCGATGGCGACAAGGGCCAGCGTTGGGTTTTCAGCTGCAAGCCAGGCCAGATAATGTCCATCACCGGCACCAACATCAAGAACCGCAGAGCCTTTTAAACATGATTTGATATGCGCGCACTTAACAGCTGAGAGTTGATTGTTCAACGCTTTCTGCTTCATTATACCTTCCTATCGATTTTTGCTGCGCTTAACCCTACAGTAAAAGCATGAGCTTGTTAAGTTCTTTTTTGAGCGTATAGTTGTGCGCCTTTATCCATGCCTGTTCAGTCAATGTGTGACGTTGTTCTGGATCGTTGAGGTACTGTACAACTTTTTGTGCAAGCTCATCAAGTGAATCAAAGCAAATAATACTTTGTCCCTCTGTAAAGAGCATTTTCGCCTGTTCGTGGCTGCGTTGTGTGAGCATAAAAGCGTTGCTTGCTGGAATTTCAAATGTTCGCATGTTATGTGATGTCATGTTTTGCGTTCGTATGAAGTTAAGATTTATGTGCGATAGGCGGAAGGCCTTAATCATTTCAGTCCCATAGAGGGCCGGTCCCCGGCAATGTTTTCTTAACGGTGAAGTTTTGCCAAGATTGTCCTGCCATCCGTTGCCCCATAACGTTAGGTTGAGGTGGGGGAGTCGGTGGACCAGATGTTCAAGCCACCACGCGCGCTGGGTGTCCCAGGAACCAATAAAACAAACATCGCTTTGATATCGTGTGTGGTCCTCTTGAGTTATAAAAATCTCTTGATTAAAAAGTACTTCATCAAAAGCAAAAGGGAAATAGTGGACCTGCTTGCATCCGGCCGACAACAAGGGCTGTATGAGCATTTGTGACCAGATCAAGAAATGGTCATACACGGGAAACGCTTTGAGTACATGTTCGTTTGAATTACCATTCCAGCAGACAAAAGGGTTGTCGGGGTAAAAATTGATAAGCGTTGGGGCGCCATATTTTTTTAACGCAACCAATGTTTCAGAAAAAATTGTGTGGGCTTTAATGAAAAAAATAATACGTGGGCGATGTTTTTGTACGTGGGAAACTAGCGCTTTGTTGAGTAAGACAGTATTTATTTTTTGTGCGGCACCTGGCAGCGATGCGATTGTTCGATTGTTTATCAAGGGGATAAAAGATTGCTTCACATTAAAAAAAGTTGTGGCCTGGTACCCGAGACTTTTGAGCGTTGTATGAAACGATGGTGCATAGGTGTAGATTGCGGGATTTTCGCTTGCTGCTCCTACGATAAGCATTGAGGTAGATAGTGGCATCATGGCCTTGTTTCTCGGTCATTAGGTTCGTTCGTGGTGAGGAGGCATTTCTCATCGTTCATGGATTCGAGATGCTCGCGTTGCTCGCTCCTCGCCACGAACGGTGCTTTAGAATGCCGTCTCGAACCATACGGACCTACGAATGATAAGCGATGAGCAAGAAGCTCTTGATACAGCTGGGTTATCGTATCGCTGTAACGGGTATGCGCGTGTTCTTGTATCGCTTGTCGCCCCTTGTGTCCCATCTGTGCGCTTTCATCTTGGTGCTCATAGCACCACCGTAGCTTGTCAGCCAAGGCGCCGGCGTCTCCGGGAGGGATAACAAAACCAGTTTTGCCTTCGCTGACAAGGTCATGGGCCGCTGTGTGCGTGGTGCAGATGACGGGTAATCCCGAAGCCATTGCTTCTCCCATTACCATGCCAAACCCATCTTCAATTGAAGGGAGGACAAACACTGATGACTCAGCATAAAGGTTTTTAAGTGTTGCCTGATCCGTTGAGCCGTAAAAAATAATATTTTTCTTAAGTTTTTTTCTCTTCAAAACATGGGCAAGGTCAGCTTGCAAATGTCCGACAAGAACCAGTTCGCTGGAATCTTCTGGCAGGTCAAGGTTGTTCCATGCGTCGATGAGGTAATGGATGCCCTTGCGAAGGCAGAGAAGGCCGACGAAGATGACACGAAACCGCTCATGTGGTTCGACAGGCTCACCATGAACGGATAAAAGTTCCCGCTCGTCCTGAGCTTGTCGAAGGATACGAGCGCTTGCCAAAAACGGCGCCAGATTCATGCCGCATGGTACCGTTAAAAGTTTTTCTGCCGGGATGCCGTGTTTGATAAAACTGTTAAAGACAAAGGTCGAAGGGACCGTTATATAATCAGCTAGTTCATATTCTTGAGTTACACGCTTGATGGTCCGCTGGTCAACAGGGTGCGTTGATAGCCCATATTTTTTGTATTCATGTGTGAGCAATTCATATTGTTCTTTGATATGAGCCGAACCGGATTCAACGATAACCAGAGCGCCCCGTTTGCGCGCGACAGGTATTGAGCGTAGGCCATAGTTTGCCCAGACCACAAAAATATCAAATTCTCCTGTCATCCCCGCAAAAGAATCTAATTGCCGGGCGACACAATAATCGAAGAGAGTGTCTTTGTAAAAATTAAACATTGTTTTATCGACAACCCGTCCGAGCCGCAAGCGCTGGAACATTGTATCTAAAAAAGAGCCTTGCCAGATGCGGGCAATCTTTTTTTTGGGAATGAGCGCATGATCCTGGCGAGAGGCACTGAAGGTAAAAAGTTTTTCAAGGTGGCCGCGTTGCGCCAGGTGGCCCGCAAGATTGATGGCATGGAACCGTCCACCGGCCGATACGATGATCTTCATTTCAACCCTCTTTTAGAATTTTACCTCGTTAATTAGACATGCCATGACTATTTTACTAGGTAAAATTAAAAAGATGAGTGTTATCGTGGACCCGCACAGACAAGAAAGAAAGGGGCGCATGTACGCCCCTGAAATTCTGAAATTATGATGATTTCGCTTTCGATGGATTGTCGACAACATAAACAGGTTTTGCTGAGTCTGGCTTCTGCGGAGGATTTGCAAAACCGAATAACCAGCCGAATCCGGAGTAAGTATCCCACTTGTCCAAAGTACTGGTTAAATTTTTGACAATGTAGGTACCAACAATGATTCCGACCGTTGCCACTAACAACTTTTTGCCATCAAGCGTTGCTGTATCCTTGATTTTTCTCAAGATAGTTTCGCCGATCTCTTCTTTTTTGTATGAATCAATTTTGGCGCTGACGATGGTTGAATACGTGTAGCCAACGTTGCCGAAGAAATTTTTAGCGACTTCATTTTTTTGATTTGGAATGATAAAAAACTGTTTGAGAATCTGTATTTCAGTCTTATTGAGGTTCTCAATTCCTTTGCAATCGATCATCGCGATGGAGCGCTGTTTGGTTGCAGGGAGTTCAAACGTTCCGTCTGGAAGCGTAAGATGTTCAACGAAGTAAGCAATAAGCATTCTGAGTTCTTCGACGTTTTTGAAGGAAAACTTGAATGGCAAACCTGCTCTGTACTGATCGATAAGAATCGTGCCATTGTAGCCTTCGTCTGGGTAAATGCTCATCGCCTTGAAAATTTTGACGAGTCCGGCTTCGATATATGGACTGCCCTCAGTGGTAAATGATTTATCGATAACCGATGGTTCAGGAAGTGTGAATTTTATGGTTTGACGAACAGGGGTGAGACTAAGCAAATCACCTGGCTTTGAAATGGGACGAATATTGACTGGTGTCCAGATATTTGATTGTTTTTTCTTGTACTGCCTGTCGCAGGTGTTGCAGTAAACGATGGTTGCTGAACCGTTTGATGGCTGAAAATCAACCATATATGTTGAACCGATGGTGCTGAAATAAATAACGCGTGGATCTACAACGTCAATGCGCTCAACGGCGGCGTTGATTTCTTCTTCGCTGGCGTACAGCGATTCGGTTTGTGCAGGCGATGCTATGACCGTGGAAGGGGTTTGCATTTCGGCTTGTTCAGCCGCGTAGGCAGGAGTACAAAAAAGAGCTCCGCAGAAGATCGCCAGAGCGAGATTAAACTTTTTATGTTGCGACATAAGATCCTTTCATAAATTTACCTATGGATACACAAAAACATCTAGATCTTTAGTCTAGATAAAGCGCTCATTTTTTCAAGTTAGAATTGCTGAATTTGCCTTCCTGAATCGTTAAATACAGGTAGTAACCAAGGAGGCATGCTCCGGCGCAGGCGATAGGAACAAGGGTAACGATGGCAGGAGCGCCATGAGCGATGCCGATGTCGGCGGCCGTTGTTGTTACAAGGAGTAACGGATAAGGAAGTAAGGGCAATACAGCCAGTAACGGCTTACGGGTTGCGGCCAAGAAAAACAGACACAGCGTGAGGAGTGGGTAGATCAAGAGAAGCAGACTCGCACTTAGTTGTTTAAAGAGTTTTGCAAGGAGGTCATTTTTGACCGATTCGGGGAGTATATTTTTGTTGTAGATCAAATGTCTCATAATGTTTTTCAGCAGTGGCGGTTCGGTTGTGATATTCAGCTGAGAAAAAAAACTGGGGAGATGCATGGTTGTCGGCGCGATAGGCGTAGACTGACCGGTTTGCGTGTTAAAGCTGACCCCCTCTGGAAGTGTAATACTTTGATGGGCTTGATCTAAGTGAAAGCGTGGCGCGGTGACTGTTTGCTTCGCTATGAATCCGGCGGCGGTCATTGAGATAATTAAAAGTCCACTACCGGTCATTTTTTTAGTATCAAGGACGTTGTAGTGGCACAGCGTTGTAGCATCGAGCATCAACCACTGATGTAATAATGTTCGCGGTGTTTGTTTCTTAAAGACTTCTTGTTTAAACCGCTCAGCTTTGGCCGTACAGGGGAGCGCTATTGTTTCCCGTGCGATGGCGTGGATGCAGCACAGCATAAGGCCGGCTGCAAAGAAAATGCGCAGGATGGTTTTCTGACTTATGGAAAGGATAGAGACGGTTGTCCATTCATCTTGTTGATAGAGCTCTTTGATAAAGAAAAGGGTTGCGATCCAACTGGCAAGGGGCATGATATCAAAAAAAGAAGGTATAAAATTAAAGCCAACCAGCTGCACGACAGCCCAAACGCCCACCTGTTGTGCACGAACCATTTTTTCGCAGAGCTCGATAAGGGCAAAAATGAGGGCGAGCAGCAATGTTGTCCAGCCCACGTAGGCAAAAAAACGACGAAAAATATAGCGGGCAAGGATCATTATCTGTGGTGCACGTCTGAGATTGGTTTAATTGATTCTGGCGTGGTCAGTCCACATGAGATAAGTGTTTTTATTGCTTCTTCAAAGGAGATATCGGTATGAATGATATCGCTTTCAGGAAGGATAAAAAAGAACCCGGTTGTTGGATTTGGAGAATGAGGCATAAAGACTTTATAGAATTTTTCATCGGGAGTTGCGTAACGTTGATGCTCAGGAATAAGTTTTTGATACGTTTGTTCAGCTGATTCGAGTAAAAAAGCCAGGTGAAATTGGCCTTTGCGAGGGTAATGGATCAGCACAACTTTACGTTCCATAGCTTTTTTTTTATCAGATAGCTTGAAGAAATCGACAAGAATTTTTGAAGAAGAATAAATAATTCTTACGAGCGGAATTTTAACGATGAGGTATTCAAGATAATGGAGAACCGTGTGCGCGATAAATATTTTAAGCAGTATTCCAAAGACGACGATCATGAGCATAACGAGAACAAATTCAGAGCCGGGGACCTGTTGTAAGAAAGCAGGTTCAAGGGTTCGTAGCGGTAGAATGATACGGCTTACCAGGTGATACGCAAAATTAATAAAAAAGAGTGTGGCGGCGATGGGAATCATTGTAAAAAGGCCACTTAAAAAAAGTGACTTAAGATGCGCAAAGAAATGGGTAACTGGCTTAAAAAAGTTCATTCAAACTCCTTAAAAATTTTTATGCTTCGGTGTTAAGAACGTTAGAAAGATGGAGCGCCAGTGATGAGGCACAGGTTTGAGCATGGTCATGTTGAAGCGCTTCTGTCATGATGCGCAGCACGTTTTCAGTGCCGGAATAACGTACCAAAACTCTGCCGCTTGCCAATGTCTGCTCGTGCTGGTCGATGATTGGTTTAATCGAGGTGCTCGCTAGGTCCTTTTTATGGGTTACGCGGATGTTGATAATAACCTGGGCATGCTTTTCAAAGGTTTGCATGAGAGTATTACCTGATGCAACAATTGATTCAAGCGTTTTAAGTGCTACAAAGATGCCATCACCGGTGACGAGGTAATCTTTTATAATGATATGGCCTGAGGCTTCACCTCCAAGAGGGAGATTCTCTTTTTCCAGCTGTTGGGCAACGTGTTTGTCACCGACTTTTGTGCGGATAAGTGCTTGATTTCGACTGACTAAAAGATTTTCGAGGCCTTTGTTGGTCATGACCGTGCCGACCAAACAATTGGTGTCTTTGTATGCAGGATGTTGTAACAAAATTTCTAAAAGATCATCACCATCTTTGATCAAGCCCTGGTTGTTTACAGCGATCACACGGTCGCCATCGCCATCAAACGCAAACCCAAAATCAGCGTTATGCTTGATGACCATTTGTGCAAGGCTTTCAGGATGTAGTGAGCCGCATTGATCATTAATGTTGGTGCCTGTAGGTTCGATATTAAGCGCGATAACATTGGCGCCGAGGTTGGCAAATATTGCTGGAGCGACTGAAAATGTTGCGCCGTTGGCGCAATCAAGAACGATAGTAAGGCCCTTAAGATATTCAGGGGTAAAGAGGGCGCACACGTTGTTGATGTAGGTCGTTGAGGCTTCGTGCCAGGATACGGCGTCAGTAGTTGTTGATAGAGTGAGCGTTGAAGGCTGGTTGAAGAACGCTTCGAAACATTGCATGATACACTGTTCATCCGCATCAGTGAGCTTGCCGGTTTGAGCATCGAAAAGCTTGATGCCGTTATCATAGTAAGGATTATGCGATGCCGAAATGATAATACCGCAATTGAAGTGTGCCGTTTTTTGTACTAACTGGCCAACCGCCGGGGTAGGGATTATTCCTGCATCGGTGACGGTTCCGCCGACTGCTGAAATACCTTGAATGAGAGATTTTTTGATAGTTGGACAGGAAATTCGGGTGTCGCAGCCAATAAGAAAGTGAGGCGTCCGCGTGCCGTACCGGCCGATTGCCCACTCGCCGAAGCTTTGTCCGAGCGCAAGGAGCGCTTCGTAGGTGAATGGGAATTTATCTGCGGGACCGCGTATTCCATCGGTACCAAAGTGTAACGGCTGACTCACAAGCATTCCTTATAAAGCCTGACGGTGGTTTACCTGACCAATATACAAAACTCATTTATTTTATTGTAACGACTGTGGTAAAATATTACAAAGGAATTCGTTAATAAAGGGGTTTTCTATGAATTGTTGGTTTTTCCTTAAATGTTTTCTCGTTGGCGTATCGGTTTCATCGGCAATCGGGCCTATTTTCATCCTTGTTTTTAATCGCGGATCGCTCCACGGGTTTTGGAAAGGTTTTACAACTGCTTTGGGGTCGGCGCTGGCTGACGGGTGTTTATTTTTGTTGGGAAGCATAGGCCTCTTAGGGCTCATTGGTGGGTCGCCTCGGGCTGTGATTGTTATGGATTTTGTTGGCGGCATCGCCATGATTTTCTTTGGTATTCGGTTATTGCGGGGAAGGCATACACGGGAAACAACGATTTCGGATGAATCGATCCCTCTGACTGCGTCGATTGTGCTTACGATTGGAAAAGCATTTTTTATAACATTATTTAATCCGTTGGCCTTGCTTTTTTTTATGTTTGTCAGCGTACAGCTTGTACCAGAAGGGTCTGCAGGGTTGTCGGTCGCGCGAATTCTTTCGGGAAGTTTTATGATTACGCTTGGATCGCTGACCATATTAACGGGCGTGGCGTTTATCGCTCACTACATTGGAAAATCGATTAATACACAAAGTTTAAATGCGATCGCCTACATTACGGGGTTGGTGCTTGTGGGAATAGGATGCTACTTTATGGTTGATCTCGTGCGCCTTGGGTATGGTTATTACTTTCCATGTCGCTAGAACTGTTTGAATGAGATAGGGATGCTAAAAAGGGGCCTGTTCAGGCCCCTTTAAGATTTAGTTGATCTTTTGATAGCGGTAAATAACTTTACCGATGACTCTGAAATTATCTTTGCCTCTGATAAGTGCTACGGGTGGCGATTTATGATTGACTGATTCCAGTACAATAAAATCTTCCATGTAGGTTACTTGCATGACCGCTTTTGTCATTTGATCGTTGCCGTATTCAACAGCAGCGATATCGCCTGAGCGGGTCCATGTTTCAGGAGAGATGATTAGGTAATCACCTTTTACAAAGTGTGGCGCCATGCTGTTGCTTTCAACACACAAACAGAATATTCCGCTGTCTGATGTATTAAAGACGGGGACGAACGCATCTTTGTATCCGGTTGTTACCTGCATGAGCTGGTTATTGAATGGTGATGGGTTTGAAGGAATATCACCCATGATCGGTACGATTTTGAGTTGAAGATCAACGGTTGAAGCTTCTGTGCTTTCAGTGATTTTTATCGAACTTTCAACGTTGTCTGTTCGGTTTTTACGTTGCACAAAAAGATCGACCGGATGAGCTCCAAACGCATGTGCAAGCTTTTTAAGCGCATCTTCATTCCAGCGGCGTGTACCATTCTTAATGTGCGTTAGATAACTTTCTGACATGCCAGTTTTTTCTGCGAGAACCTTGGTTGTCCAGCCCCGTTCGCGCAGCAGTTCTTTAACGCGCAGTTCAGTTGTGGTTGACATAATTTCTCCTCCCTGCAAATTATTGCTTTTTTAACTTTTCAGTTTGTACTGTGTCTTACTATAAACTATGTCAAGCTGAAATGCTACTAAAATATGGGCTGCCCAATATGAAAACGGGCGACGTTGTTTTTTATGAAGTGTTGGCTATGCTTACACCGTATTTCTCTTTAATAAAAAAGGGTTGCTGTGGATAAGTGTGTGACAAAAAAATATACGCAGGTGAGTAAGAATTTTTTTGAAGATGATGCATGGTCGCATGGACATTTAGTCTGTGGTATCGATGAAGTAGGGCGAGGGTGCCTTGCCGGTCCTGTTGTCGTAGCTGCAGCTGTTTTGCATCCTTATGCGCACCACGATTTACTGCGCGATTCAAAAGTATTGACTGCGGGCCAACGCGAGGCAGCCTACGATTGGATTGTTGAGCACTGTAAGTATTATGCTGTTGCAACGGTGGGTAGTCATGTTGTTGATGCGATTAATATTTATCAGGCAACGCTCAAGGGCATGCAGCGTGCATACATTCATCTAGCTGACCAACAAATGAATTCCAATGATACCCTGAAGTACGCTGTCGTTGATGCAATGCCATTAATTATTCCTAAAGCGTATGCGTCTGACGGACTTGAGGTGTGTTATTTTACTAAAGGAGAGTCGCTTTCGACGTCGATTGCAGCCGCTTCTATCATAGCTAAAGTTACGCGTGACCGATTGATGAATCGCTTTGATAAATTATTTCCTTCATATGCGTTTGCCCAGCACAAGGGGTATGCAACAAAAGAGCATATGGATGCAATCGTGCATGTTGGTGTATCTATTGCGCACCGACGTACATTTCTTAAAATGCTGGATGAAAAAGAGTGTACCGGACAGCAATCTATTTTTTAAAAGATAACAAGGAGCTCGCGTGAGCAAACAACCGCCAGAACCATTTTTTGCAGAAATTATTGAAAGCCATTTGGACCATTTTCTTGCACAGTCATGGCAATGGAATAATTTTCCAATATTTGGATCGTTAGTTTACGTAGAAGATGATGAAACGCTTGTATTCGGATGCGTAACGCATATTCAAGTTGGTTCAATGGATCCCATGCGCTACCCTTTTCCGTATCAAAAAACTGAAGCAGAATTGTATGCAGAGCAGCCACAAATTTTTGAATTTTTAAGAACGACGTTCAAAGTGCAGGTGCTTGGTTTTTGTGAGAAAAAAAAGAATCTGACATCTGATGTTTTTTATTTGCTTCCACCGAGACCATGCAAGATTCATGGCTTTGTTGGCAGCTGTCCTTCAGCAATGCAAGCACGTTTTTTTCAGCGGTTTGATTTTCTCCATGTGTTGTTTGCATTTGCCAGTCAGATCCAGAATATTGATGAGCTTTTACTTGTGATGCTCAAGCAGTTGATCGACCAAAAACTTTTGACGCAAGAGAAGCAAGATCAATTTTTTGATATCTTCTCTCTTGTTGTTGGCAATGATTATCGAAGGCTTAAATTATTTTTTCAACGCGCTCAGCAACTGGCGATTAAATAAAGTGTGACGCACTAGTTTAGCAACAGTACCACCAAGGTTGTGATGGAATTTCTTCGATCGGGGAATGGTTAGGTTGACTGACTAGATATTTCGAGCTTTTTCGTGAGAGGGGCTCGAGATTAGGGTGTTCCTTTATTACCGTGTCACTATCACTATTTACTTGATTTGGCAGAACAAAGTTACTTTCGTATGATGCATTTGTTGCAATAGATGAGGGGCTGATGTTAATCGGATGGCTTTGCCGCGCTTCTATTTTTTGTGCGTTGAAAGAGAATGTCTTGTTTGTACGTGTTATTGGTGTGTACGACTCAGGGGTTTTTGACTCTGAGTTTGAAATAGATGTTTTTGCTCCGGCATTGAGTAGCGTGCGGATTATGGCTCTTTTGTCATTTGCTATTGCTACAGGAGTTCGTCAAAATACTAAAAGATCCGATCTAGTCTGACATTCAAAAAAAAGGTACTCTCTCAATTTGATCTATTAACTGGTTCAAAAAGGGAGAGTACCATGTTCATTGATAGAACG
>JBAYHB010000027.1:0-12276 GCA_041666365.1 Candidatus Babeliales bacterium
AGCATGGATCATTGTCCCAAATTTAAAATTCACACAAGTCTCAGCAATCAACAATGAGGATGTCTTTGGTATTGGCACAGATAAACTTGTTTACCATTGGGATGGTAAAACTTTATCCAAACTTGATAAAGAAGACACCACGGCATTCGGTTATATTTTCGCACCAAGCGGAACAAAAAAAACTATAACTCTAGGACGTACAGAACAACGTAACGTCAACGGCGCAAGTGTTGTCGATAAAAATAGTAAGCATCAGGAGGCTACCCCTGATGCGGCGGTAGCCATTGAAATAGAAAAAATAGGAATGGGCGGAGGCATCAGCCCAGAAAGTATAAATGAATATGTCGCGCTTCCGATGAAAAAAAAGCCTAGGGTTGCGGGGTTTGCCGAAACAAAGATAGAAAAATTTATTCTTGGCTCAACACTTCAACTCGACAAGCTTTTGAGTAAGGGCGCAGCGTGGCTCGAGACTCCACTCGCAACGCCCGACTGTTTAACCATCTCTTTTCTAGCCCGTGTCGGTGATGCTGGTGGCATAGAGGTTATTTTAGGGCAAGATATTTCAACAAACTTTATCTGGAAGGTTTGTATCGGCGGATGGAACAATACAAAGTCCGGCATCATCAGGCGTACCATCGTCGACAATGTTCCAACGGATACCGTCGTAGCACAAACACTCCCTGAAGAAGATCCAAACAATACAACAATCCCTTCAAACCCTCTTGCTTGTGCCCAGCCCGGCCAACTCGTGCCCTACTGGATCACCTTTAACAAAGGTCTTTTCCTGGTTGGCATGGGAGCCCCCGGCGATAATATATTTTTATCATGTCGAGATCCAAATCCACCAACAAATATCAACCGCGTTGGCTTTGGTAGCGATAATCAACCCGCTGAATATTCGAATATTCAACTTTATCCTCCCGTGGTCATAACAAAACCTGAACGCGCATATGTCGTAACTCAAGAATCTATCCTACCCACAACAACTCTAGACTGGACAGGTGCACCGTTTAGAGTAATTGATAGTGGCGCTTTATCCTTTGAAATACAAGGAGAAGAACAGGTTGTTGTAGGACTGGGTAATGACGAGCATCCATCAACTGAAGATTACTACCAGGTTGTTTTTGGATACGGCAACAATGAAGGCATCTTGATTCAAAAATGGATCGCTGAAGAAAAATCACTCAAAAACATCGCCTCAGTATCTTCAGAAACGTATCCAGGAATCAAGCTTGATCCAGCTAAACCAACACGCTTTTGGATAAGTTACGAATACAGCCAAATTATGGTTGGACAAGGCGACATCGGTCAAAACCTTATTCTCTGTACCAAAGACATTGCCCCGCTTGAACATATTCGCAGCATAGCATATGGAACACTATCTAAAAAAACAGCCCGCATCACTAACGTATCGGTATATCCATCGGTCAAGCTGGAAATGGATGCGTCGCTACTAAAAAACCAACCCCCTGTGCAGCAAACAAAATTTGCAGGTAATGTAACCATCATCTTCCCTTTCGAGTATGAATTTTCACAGCTAGAACAATCCATACGAATGGAAGATCTAGTAAACCATCAATCATTTTATGTTGCTGCAACGCCACGACAAGGAACTCGCTACACTTTCATACTTACCCTCAGTAAAGATGGAACACCAAAACTTGATTTATATGGCAGCCCCAACGATGAAATATTAAAAGATGTCCAAGACTCATTAAAAAAAGCTCAAGCAGAAATAAATGCAAAACGTGCAGCAGCTACCGCTCTTGCAAAAAGTGGTGATAAAGAAAAAAAATCCTACGACAAACAAGCAGATGAACTCAAAAAAACAGCTGGATATGAAACAAGTGCCGCAACAATCGCAAAGACCGCTGGCTTTGTGCTGACACAAAAAGGAATTGCAGCCGGAGAACTTCTAACCACGGGCCTTGGAGTAGCGGCGACAGCAGCCTCATTTGGACTTGCGGTCATGGCTCAAGACACTTTAATACGCGCCGGTGAAAAACAACTGAGGGGTAAAGAAGCACAACTTGCAGCGCAGAAAAACTCACTCATAGAGCTGGCAAAAGTGGAACGTATGGACATAGAACAAAAATTACTCGCTGGACAAGCACAGTTTAGCTTCCGAAACAGCGATAGCTACGTTTACATTGATAAAGCCAATCGGCAAGCGCTTGGCAGTACTGAAATAAGTCAGGAAGCTGCCGAAAATACTGCAAATGTAACCTTCTTACTTTCAACACTGAAAACACCAACTAAAACATCAATCGCAAACTATATCGGCACCGTTCAAAAAATAATCCTCTTTATTACCGACCTTGCAGTCGTAGCTGATGCAAACACCCGACAGCAGATTTATAAGGCTATAAACGTCATGCTTAACTCCTATAAACAATTATTTCCAACAAGCAAACCGGCAGCCATGCAAACTCAAATTATGAATATTTTGTTGAACGCTTACAACAACACTTTTTTAATCAACGCCACAGATGACTATGAAGCTAAAACAAAAACAGCATGGCTTGCATCAATCAATCAGTTGGCAACACCATCAATTTTGCAAAAAAATACTGACATCAACCTTGAACCAATGTTTGGTGAATATATCTGGTACCCACAACCTATCGTCAACAACAAAGTAACGCTCACCTTCCAAGCAAAAACGAACAATGATATTTTTATTTGTTTTTCGCCAATCAACCAAGCAGTGCGCAATACAGATACAGAACTTTATGAAGTTGTCATTGGCGGCTGGGATGATACCAAATCGGTTATTCGTATTAAAAGCTTAGACCACTCTGCCAAAGAAGTTGAAATTGAAAATATGGTCAATTCGCTTGATTATCAGGACTACTGGCTTACGCATGATAAAGGATCAATAGACGTTGGAACAGGAACCGATCCAAACAAAAAAGAGACAGTCGTTTTATCATGGAAAGACCTCTATGCAAATGGCGCCAAGCCTATGAAATACATTGGCTTTAGCTGCTGGAACTCACCACTTACGTTGAGAAACATTGCCATCGTTGATGCAAGCGCAAATGTCGATGGCAAAGCAAAAAAATAACCTGAAAGAAGGAGTGAAAATGTCAATGCGATTATTACATCTTTGCCTGTTAAGCATGGCCCTATTTTCGAACGTCAAAGCAATGGAAAACGTAAGCTCAGCGGAGCTCAAAATGTTTCGAAGTGAACAACAAAAAAAACAAGCTAAAGCTGATTTCTTGAAATTACCTGTGGCACAACAAAAGCAAATCTTAGCTGACCGCGAAAAGCTAAAAGCTCGAGTAAATGAATTGACCATGAAACCAACAAAAGGGACTGCGGAAAAAAACGCCGGTCAGCCAACAGCGGCTCAACCACCAGAGCAACCAAAACCAATTCTTATAAAAACACAGTCAATGTCAGAAACAAGCGCAAAAAATCTAACTCAACAACACGCCGAGAAACCAAAGGAAGAGCCTGCTAAAAAACCAGGTCTCGAAAGAACCACTTCTATGCCTAATCAGTTACCTAAAGATTCTAAAACTGCTGAGTTTGAAGGTAACGCTGCTAAAAGTTTTCAAGCAAACCCCAATAAAGGATATTCAAAAGATGATGCAACTGCTCAAAAATTTCAAACAGATCCAGCGGGAGAAAAAGACTTTTCGCGAGACGCTGGGAAAGCAGGAGATTTTAAATCAGATGACAGCCAACCCAGCGGTTTTTTCAGCAGAACCAAACAGAAAGTTAAAGACTGGGTGAAAAAAGGGGAAGAAGAGTTCCGCACTGACAAAATTATACAACAAACAAAAGATGAAGCTGAAGCACTTAAGAAGACACAAGAAGAACTCAAAAAGCCAGAAGCCGATTATAAAACTGCAACAGACAAATTAGGTTCTACCAAAGAAGCAGCCAGTTTTGTTCAAGCATCAAAAGAGACAGCCAAGCTAAAGAATGAACTGGAAGAAATTAAGAGTGATATAAACTCGCTAGATACCCAAATTACTTATTTAACAAATCCCCAATCATCACTCTCACCACACTTTAAAAGCGATAAAACAACCACAGCTGAACAAAAAATGATTGATGCCCTTGAAGTTAAAAAAAGCGGCCGTACTTTTGATCAAGCATTAGTTAATCGGAAACTTGTTCCCTCAGAAAAGAAAACTGCCGCAGCTAAAGATGCGTTTAAAAAAACCAATAATCCTGAAGTAGACGACGATACAATAAAAACATTTGAATCCACAAACACTACGCTTGTAAGAGCTGAGAGAAAGCACCAAAAAGCAGAAGAAGCATACACAAAGAAACTAGATGATGCCGTAGAGGGTACAGTTAGCACCCTTGACGACGTGTTAAATGATGAAAATATTGAGAGAGCTGCAAAAGGGCTCGGTAACAACATTGGCGGTATGGTCGTGCTTGGAACTGCTGCTATCACAAGCTCATTGTTAACAGGAAGCTCAGGCGATGCCCCCGCAACCGAAGGACAAACGAGCGCTACCGCTACTCCAGAAGAAATTGACGCAATTTTTAATCCGGCAACTGAACCAGTTGCTGTCGGCGGCGCTAACTAAAAGTAATGCACAAAATTTATTAGGTTTGTTGATTTTTAAGAATCTACTTGCTTATGCTCCTTGAGTGATAATTAATCTCATTTTTAGAAAGGTCTGCAATGAAGTATCCGTGTCATAAAATTTTTATAGTCCTGCTCGCGCTCTATTTTCCTGCAGTGCCATTATTTTCAGCTGCAAATACTACCCTAAAAATGTTATCAACGCTTCCCAAGGGCGGATATGGCTTCTTGGAGCGTATGCGTAATGATACCAAATACCCATGCGATATTTACTTCAATAAAGACCGTTCAGAAGACTTTTTACCAGAGCTTACTACGTTCAGAATTAAATCTCTGTCCGAAGGCAAATACTTTAGCTATCGCCAACAACCTGATAATACCTTTACCTGCAAGGCCGATGCAGCTGATGCCAGCGATCCAAACACCCTCTTTGTTATTCGCAAGGGTATCTCACCTGATCTTACGCCACGCATTGCAATTTCACCGTATGGCGATTCAAAAGTATTTTTAACCTATGACGCTGAATCAAAACTTTTGAAGTTCACCGCTACCGATTTTGTCCCGGAAGAAAATCAACAATGCCACTGGGAAATCGTCTCTCCGTATCCAGATGCACCTAATAAAATGGACAAGGTCCACTTGCGCAACAGGCTTTCTGGCGGATGCTTGACAACATTTCGCGGCCAAGAAACTATTAAACTTGAACCTGATACAGTTAAAGAAGAGAAAATTGATTCTCTATGGGGCATTAGCCTGACCGATAAGAACATTGCTTTCGGCGATGAAATCATGATTAAATCATTACAAAATCCAGACAACTATCTAAAAGTTAATAATGCAAATGAGTTTGCTCACTTAACGTCCGATAGCAAAGATTCAAAAAATATCTGGAAGTTTATGAAGTGGAAGAATCGAGTTCCAAAAGACCCCCTCTATCTTTCGTTTGGCGACTTCATAGCCCTTCTCCATAACGATACGGATAGAATACTTAATATTACTTCTAGAGATCACAATTGGGACTCTTACGCTAACAGATATAAATTTGAAGTTGCTTCTTCTCGTAGCGATATAGACGCAAGAGATTGGAATTGCGATAAAGATTGGCTGCAAAATATTTGCGTTTATGATGCAAATGGAACTGAGCTTGGCAAGAGAATCATAAATGACGCTGATATTGTAACGCTTCGTTTCAATTCTCCTGATAGACCTGGCGTAAGGTTTCCACATCTCTCAGTTGGACCAGAAGGCCTTGCATCAGAAGAAGGTATTGGCTGGGGTGGTAATGGCGCAAGGTTTTATCTTTGCAGAAAAAACCATGGCGGATTCCTGGCCAAGTATACCTTTAATGCTGACAGAACCAGCGGCACCTGGCAGACGCTTCAACAACGCCGCGAGCCAGCTTTCGTTCAGCTTTCTGCCAAAGATAACAACGATGCTTGGGCGGTAACCAAAGAGGGTGCTCTTCTCCATTGGGACGGAAAAAATTGGACCGAAGAAAAACTTGGCGCGCCTCAACAACATGTTTCAATTGCTGACGATGGAACCGTTTGTACTGTTGGAGTTGATAAGATTTTACGTACAAAGACCCCAAAAGGATGGATCGAAATTGATGGCAGCCACAAATGGTCAAAAGTCTGCGTCCGAAATAAGGATGAAATCTGGGGAATTGATCCTGAAGAAAAACAAATTTATAAACTTTCCAATCAACAAACACGCGCACCACAATTTCTCCCGGGTACTGCTATTGATGTATCAGTCGCTTCAAATGGTACTGTATGGGCTATCAATGCAACAAACCAAGCATTTCGTTTCGAGGAAAATGATTGGCTCTTGGTCCCAGGGTTAAAACTGAAACAAGTTTCGGTACAAAACGCTGCTGAAGTATGGGGTGTTTCGATAGATGATTATCCCTATCGTTGGAATGGCACTAGCTGGATAAAAATGTCTGACGATAAATTTTCACAAGTTTTTATTTCAAGCGGATCACTCAAAACAATTATTCCAGGACGTACTGAAACCAAAACTGCAGAAGGTGCAAGCACCATGTCAAGCGATGGCAAACAACAAGGCACTACTAAAGCAGCAGAAGTTGCAATCGAAGTAGAAAAGCTTGGTATGGGTGGCGGCCTTGGACCTCAAACAACAAGTGACTATGTTGCCATTCCTATTAAAAAGAAGCCCAAAGTTGCTGGTTTTGCGGAAACTCAATTCGATGGTTTCAGCAAGAGTCCAACACTCAATCTGACGCCTCTTTTGAGCAAGGGCGTTGCTTGGCTTGGAACATCAATACCTGCAGGACGCGCCACTATCTCATTTATGGCGCTTGCTGGCGATACTGGAGGAGTAGAGGTTGTCTTTGGCCAAGAGATTTCAACAAACTTTATTTGGAAGATCCGTATTGGTGGATGGAACAATGCCAAGTCCGGTATCATCAAACGCACGATCGTCGATAACGTTCCAAAAGAAACACTCGTAGCTCAAACGCTTCCTAAAGAAGATCCAACCAACACGTTAATTCCATCCAATCCTCTTGCTCGAGTACTCCCTGGCCAATTGATGGCCTATTGGGTAACCATCGACAATGGACTGATTCTTGTGGGAACCGGAGATCCCGGTGAGAACATATTTCTGTCATGGCGTGATCCAAATCCAACTGATAATGTCAACCGTGTCGGTATTTCCAGCGATACTAAACCAGTAGAGTATGCAAATGTCCAGTTGCAAGCGCCACTTGTCATTGAACGACAAACACGCGCCTATGCCACAATCGGCGGAACCATAACACCGACAAAAAGCGTAACCTGGACTAAACATCTTTTTAGAGTCAACGACCGTGCAACACTGTCAATGGATATCCAGGGGGAAAAACAGGTTGCCGTTGCTCTAGGGGTAGATGAAAATCCAGCAAATGGAAATCTCTATCAAGTTGTTTTTGGGTATGGCAATAATGAAGGCATCATGATCCAAAAATGGTTTGCTGATGAAAAACGGCTTAAAACCATCGCGTCAGTAACATCAGAAACGTATCCACGAATAAAACTTGATCCAAGCAAGCCAACTTCATTTTGGGTAAGTTATGAATACGGTCAGATAATGGTTGGACAAGGGGCAGTTGGTCAGAACCTTATCCTATGTATCAAGGACTTTGCACCATTTGAAAACATTCGCAGCATTGGATTTGCAAGTCTTGAAAGCAAATCAGCCTCAATCACCAATTTAAAACTCTATCCACCAACATCGCTCATTTTAGAAAAAACCAGCCAGGCATATAAGACACCTAGCCAGCAAACCAACTTCGTTGGCGATATGACTATCATCTTCCCATTTGAATATCAATTTTCTCAACTAGACCAATCAATAAAAATGGAAGACTTGGTAAACCATCTTTCATTTTATGTTGGCGCCACCCCACAACAAGGAACACTCTATAATTTCATGCTCACGATTGATAAAGCAGGAACCCCTCTGCTTGATTTAACCGTTGCACCTGATACCGAACGACTCAAAGAGGTTCAACTTTCGCTTCTTCAAGGCCAGAAGGAAATCGCACTCAAGAAAGCAGAAGCCGATGCTCTTTCAAAATCTGGAACACTCCAACGCATGGCCATGGAAGCGCAAGGAGCGCTAGACCGAACAAAATCAAGTGCCTCATTGCAAACAGCTACATTTATACAACAAACCGGTACTGGTCTTGCAACAGCGGCCGCAATGGGTATGGGTATGAATGCAACTCAAAATCTCGCAGCTATGATTGCCTACGGAGCAGCAACAGGAATTGCGTTATCAGCAAGCATCCCTGCTTCGACCGCTCAAGAGATGCTTGAAAATGCCGGCAAAAAAGAACTCACGGGCGCTGAAGCACAAATTGCTGCAGAAAAACTAGCAACAGCAAAAGCTCAAGATGCTGAAAGAGCCTCCACACAACAGCAACTTGTTGAGGGACAAGCATCATTTAACTTCAGAAGTGCTGACAGCTACGTCTTTATTGATAAGGCAGATCGTCAGGCACTCGGAACGTTAACCGTAAAACCTGAAGCGCAACAAAGCTATGAAGAAGTCCAAGCGCTGCTTGCAAGCCTACGCCAACCAACAATGGACGAATTTGCGGCCTACATCAGTGTGCTCCACAAAGTAATTCTAAATATCAATTACTTTAAAGTTGTTGAAGCAAAAGCGACACGCGATTTGATTTACAGCTATATTCAAACAATGTATTTGGCCTACACCAAACAATTCTTTGCTGACCCTTCCACCAGGCCACCAGCCATTAACAGCGAGATCGTGAATATTTTAATTGGTGCTTACAACAATACCTTCTTGATTAACCAGGCAAACAGCAATGAAGCAGTCATAAAAAAGACCTGGAACACATGGATTAACGAACTTGCACGTGATTACATTACCCAACCAAACTTTGACTTTGACCTGGAACCAATGTTTGGCGAGTACATCTGGCACCCACAACCAATTATTAACAACAAAGTAACGCTTACCTTCCAAGCAAAAGCAAATAACGATATCTTTATTTGCTTCTCACCGGTAAATAATGCAGTACGTAACACTTCGACAGAACTTTATGAAGTTGTTCTTGGCGGATGGGATGATACCAAATCGGTGGTTCGCATCAAGAGTTTAGACCGCTCCGCAAAAGAAGTCTTTACCGATGACCTGCTTAACTCCCTTGATTACAAAACATACTGTCTCACGTATGACAATGGAAAGATCAAGGTAAGAAATGGTGATAATCCAAATGATGAAAAATCAGTTTTCCTCTCGTGGGAGGATCCATATCCAAGCACAACTAATCCGATGAAATACATAGGGTTCAGCTGCTGGAATTCACCAATTACATTAAAAAATATCAACATCAGCGATGCGAGCGGCAAACTTAAACCAATTACGACTCCTAAGACTGTGCAATCTGAAGAACAAAGCGCACCTCAAGAAGATCTGCCCATAGACCAGACCCAGCTACCAATGGATGCTACAATAAAAGAAGCCGATCTTGGCCCTCAAACAACAGGTGACGCAGCTGAGGCGGCCTCTGATCTCGATCAGTCATCTCTTGAGGATTATATGATAGAACCGGCCTCCGATCTTGATCTTGTCCCTCAAGAAGAACAAGTAGCCCCAGCAGTACCCGAGCAACTCACATTACCTGCGCCAACTACGGCAATAGTTGCTCAACCTCTCCCTGTCGTAGTTAAACCGATCAGAAAAATAGTGCCTCCAGCAGAAACGGTAAAAAAGAAAGTCGCACCCAAAAAGCCCAAGAAGAAAGTGGTTCCACAAAGGGCTAAGCAAAAAACGCCTCAGGAAATAACAAAAAAAAGACCTGTTCCACAAAAGGCTGAGGAGGCGCAAACGGCAATCTATTAAGTTTGTGTCATACGAATAATGTCGCGGGGCAAGGAAGTTTTCCTGCCCCGTCCTTTTTTAACCAGTCCCCCTCCTCATGTATCAGCAATCTATTGCTTTCCTGTAACAATATTCGTTAGTTTATACATAGTTGGTATCTATAAACCGGAAAGAAAGGGAAGAAACGATGGTAGTAAGATTGATGTACACGGGCATAGTGGTGGCCGCTGTGATAGCAACTGGAGTTACAGATGTGCAGGCGATGATAAATGTCGGCAAATTAGGGTTGCAAAAAACTATGTCCCCACAAAAACCGCCTGAAAAACCAAAATCTAGGGAATATGACATAGAGGAATCAACCGGTGAAAAAAAACCTGATACAGAAAAAAAATTGAACCATTATGACACACATGAAACTATTCAACCAAAAACATTGCAACGTTATGACTCACCGGCGTCATACCTAAAAAATGAAGTCGATGGGATAGAAAAACTACCAGCCGCAAAACCACTTATTGAAAAGCAACCAGAAGCAACAGAAAATCCATCATTTCTTCAGCGCTTCAGTAACTTTTTTAAAACTAACACACCGTCCAATAGCCCTACGCCTAGCACAATGGCCATAAAAAAGCCTAGAAGTGACCAGGATCTAAAATCAATGAAGATGAAATTAATCGAGGCTTCAGAATGGACGAAAGTAGCTGGAACAGTAGACGAGATAAATAAAGGAAAAGAAACAGAAACAGAAAATTATAGAATTGATATGGACACCACAAAAAGAGAAATAGCAGAAATAAACAGGCTGCTTGACGATACCAATCTCGCAAAAGACGAACGCGACCAGCTAAGAAAACAACTTAAAGAGGCCGAATTCAAATACGAAAGAAGGCCGGTCACGCATGAAGAAAGAACCAATTTTTTCAATGACCGCCTGGAAAAAGCTAAACGTCTTGCAGCAGAAGAAGCTGCCATTCTGAGAACGAAAGATGAGTTATACAGGAATGGTCGTACAGCTGAGGCAAACCAGCTAATATTTAAAACCGATAAAGAAGTTGAAGACGAAAAAAAAGCGGCTATGAATAAATGGAAAACCGATGCCGCAAAAGTTGAGGCTAAAAGAGCTGCTGCCGAAAGAGCTGCTGAAAAAGAAAGAAGGATTTTGGATGAGGCAAAAAAGGCTGAAGAGCTGGCTAAAAAAACTAAGGAGGCTGAGGATACGGCGGCCGCAATAGCTGAAGAAGTAAAAAAAGTGGGCGCAATGGCTGCGAATGAAATAGCTGAAGAAGTAAAAAAAGCGGATGCAATAGCTAGCCGCAGTAGAAGCGTTGACAACAAAATTAAGAGTTTAGAAAATAGCTTGCAAAGGGCTGAAGAGTCAGTCACTAGCATATTTAAAAGCATACATATGAACATGGACAAGGTTATTGAAAACCAAGTGAAGGAAGCAAAAGATACAGATGCAATCAAAGGATTGGTACAAAAGACTGCAGAGGCCCTAAGCCAAGACCCAGGTAGTAAGGTTCTAGGCTCTGATCTAAAACTACTCAAGGTCTATCTAGCTGCTCGTATAAAACGTGACGGTCTCGCGACGCTCGTCGAAGCGACAAAAACAGCGAAACAAAAAGCTGTTGCTGCTGCAACACCCGCAACCACATCAGCAGCAGGCGCTCCAAATCAATAGCCTCAAAGAAACCCACATAAAAAGAATCGGGTAGGTCGAGCGGGCTCCTCCTACCCATCGCTCTCTAGTCATCCAGTGCGCATCGGCTTAAATATTTGTAATCTTTTCAGACTTTGTGATGGTTGAAAAAAGCCAGAATAACAACATTCAGAAACAAGCCGACAAACAATGCTGTGGCAATGCTAGCCGGCAACGAATATGAACCGAGCATGCATCCAACGATGCCAAAGCCGACGGCCGCGGCAATGATGCTTGGGATTGAAAAACTTACCTGCGCTTTATATAAATCCATGTGATACGCCCCTGCGCTCGTTGCCGACATGAGCATGACATCTGAGATCGGCGACAGATGGTTGCCCACAACAGCGCCAGAAATTATTGCTCCCAGGACTGGGTAAAGCATAAGCAGGTCGCACGCAATAAGCGGAGGCTGGCCACCGGCCATTGAAACAACAAGCGGAATTCCCAGCGGGAACAACATGCCGATCGTCCCCCAGGCGCTTCCCATCATCACAGAAACCACGGTCGCGATGCAAAAAAACATCATCGGCAAAAATGAAAGCGGTATGGTCCCTATCAGAAATTGTGCCAGGTACTGCCCTGTTTTAAGATCCTTGGTTATCAGGCCGCTAAAGGTCCAAATCAAAATGAGCACCACAATCGATGAGCCCATGAGCTG
>JBAYHB010000028.1:0-11893 GCA_041666365.1 Candidatus Babeliales bacterium
ATGCTCTTTTGTGCAGGAGCGGCCATGTTCGCCTTAAGGGCTTGGCGGCGTTGCATAATTTCTTGTTCAAGTGCGGCAAGCTCTTTTTGTTCTTCAGGAATAGTTGGAGGGAGCTTTGGACGCTTAATTAATTGTGGACGAGGTTGTTGCGCAGGAATTGCTGGCGTCTGTGGTAATGGTTGCAGGCGTGGTTGTAGTACAGGCGGTTGCGTTACTAGTGGTGCTGGTGGTTGTACTGGTTCAGGAATGATAGGTAATTGGATTGGTTGCGGCTCTGTTGGCGTTGCAATTGGTTCAGCTGGTTGTTCAACGTTAGGAAAAACCTGAGCAGGTTCTTGGGTAGCCTCAGGCTCTGGCGTAATTTTTTCTCTATTCTGAACGATAGCCTGATCAGGTTTATAATCTTTTATCGTCTCATTGCTGCGATAATAAGGATCGTTTTTGATATCGACCGTTGTTGGTTGGTAGCGGGCATTGGCAAAGTCGATAACTTTATGGGAGTAGTTTTCTTTTTGAGGATTAAAGAACCAATTATGAATAGGATCTTTGACGCGTTTTGTTTCAATCGCATTTTCGATATCGTCGGTTGCTTGGTGGAATTTCATCTTGGTATACAATCCTGAGCCAGGGGCTTGACGTGGTTTGATGATCGTTGGCGCCATAAAGACAAAGGTATACTCTTTATGAAGTTCTCGTCGTTGACTCTTAAAAAACCAACCTAAAATTGGAATATCCCCTAAGATGGGCACTTTATATGTTGTTTCTTGCGTAGACGTTTTAACAAAACCGCCAAGGACCAGCACCTGGCCGTCGGCAACGGTTACATTGGTTTTTACTTCTTTAGTTGTGTTAGACAGATAAGTAGTGTCTAAGAACTGATCAATATTTAAGTTGACATCAAGTCGTACCAGTCCATCAGCATTTATTTGCGGTGTAATATTGAGTTTTGTTGTTGCGCTGACTGTTTGATAACCGGTGTTAGTAGCACCACCTCCAGCATTCACCGTTGCCTGTACGACGCGGGCTTGAGTTCCAATTTCAATCGTTGCCTGTGTTTTGTTCGCAACGGTAATCGATGGTTGGGAAAGAATCGATGTATTGGTCAGCTGTTTTAGTATTTTTAAAACAGCCCAAACGCTTGCCTGCTTACCAAAAGATAAAAGCGCTGCGCCTTGATTAGCGGTAAGCTGCGTGAGCAAATTGCCCATAAGACTTACAGGATTAGAAGAACTATCCATTTCTAGTGATGGCGAATTGAGCATCGATGCTTGAAAATCGGTATTAATTCCAAGAGCTCCGTGTTTTTTTGACCTGATTGATCCACCGAGTTCCATGGTATCTTTGACGTCTACAAGAACGATTAAAGATTCGATAACAATCTGTGGCTGTGGTTTATCAAGATCTGCAATTGTTTTTTCGAGCAGCTTCCAGTCTTGTTTGTCGGTGCTTGAAACAATTAATCGGTTGCCGTCTTTGTCGACTTTAAACTTCATCTCTTTAAAATATTTAACCCCTCCTCTGATCGAACCAAATTTGCTTGCTTGGGAGCCATTTACTGATTCAGGTGCGGCAGTTACTTCTTTTAAAATATCCATAACTGCAGTTGCATCCGCATACTGAAGTTCATAAATGTGTAATGGAGATTCCGTGTCTTTAAGTTCTGTATCAATCTGATTAGTAATAAAATCGATGATCTTTTGATTTGATTTTTTATTACCCAAGAGGATAAGAGAGTTTGTTCTTTCTTCGGGAATGATACGCGTTGTTGGCGAGAAGTATGATGCGGTACCTTCAGTAACCTTGCCAAGCAGGCGTGCAATTGGATTGACATCAGGCTTTACAATGAGGGAATCAAGTAGCGCTTTAACATCGACCGCATTTGCTCTTTTCAAAGGAAGTACCGTGACTTCTTCAGGAAGACCTTCTTGATCAAGTTCTTGAATAAGTTTAACAGCCGCTTTTATGTTGAGTGATTTGTCGGTGATAATAAAAGCATTGAGTTGTGGTTGATCAACCAAGACATTGGGTGAACTGAGCATGCTTTCGAGTAATGTCTTAATGTCGCCAACTTGAATGTTTGTTAAGAAGAAGACGTAACGAATGGTTATGTCGTTATCAGGTAACTTGTCAGCAGCAACGTTGATGTAGGCGGGAAGAGGTTGGTTGAGCTTCTTGTCTTTGGGGAGTACCTTCCATATGTCACCGGTCTGAACGATTGCAAATCCAGCGGTATCAAGGACGGTTAAGAAGACATTCCATGCGCCGTCAACTGACAGAGGCTCACGAATGGTTAATGAAATTTTTGCCGCTTCAAGTGTTTGATCTGGGATCAAATTAAGATTTTTTAGTTCAGCCATGTAGTTAACAAAACTGCTCAAATCGCTATTTTCAAAGTTGAGATAAATATTTTTTTTATCTTTATCTTCCTCGTCGGGTACAACAAATTGAAGCTGACTTGATGGTGTAATTGGTGGTGCGAGTAGGTTGGGGACAATGGGAGCTGTTTGGGGGAATAAATTTTGAGGCTGAACTGGCGGAAGTGCTGGTTGTGGAGGCGCTTGAGGAATAACCTGAGGTATAAATGGTTGCGCAGGAGGGGTTATCGTGGTGACAGGCATGGTTGTCGGCACAGCAACTGTTGGCATTTGGGTAGGCATGATCGGAGGAAGTGCTGGCGTTACGACTATGGGCGTTGGTTGTGATTGTACGACAGGCGTTACGAATGGTTGAACTGAAGGTTGATTTTGTGGCATGGTACCGGTCGCTGCTACCTGACCAGAACTAAGTGGCATGTCCGGAATGAGGAGTTGTCCAAAACAAGCCGTAGAAATCCCAAACAGAAATGTACTTAGTACCTTGAGGATTGAATTCATATGCTCCTTCCTCATCCTTTACTATCTATTGTTTTTGACGGTTTTGTAAATTTTCCAGGAGACGTCTGCGAATATCCATAATGACTTGTTGCTGGTTACTTGCATTGTAGGTTCTATTAAAGTTTCTCAGCATCTCTTCACGTTGTTGAATTCTATTCATAGGGAACGATGGTTGTGCTGGTTGTGGGGTTTGCGGTTGATTGGCGACTCTGACCCCTGGGATCGTTGAATACTTCTTAGGTTTTTCGATTTTTGCCAACTTATAAACAATTGAAATATCATTGCTTCCACGCTTGAGAGCGACTTTTATTGTTCCTTCTAGTGGCGTAGCAATGGCGGCTTCGTATGCTTGAAGTCGGCCGTGAGCTTCGGAAAGTTTTATATCATTAACTGACATGATGATATCATTGGCAGCAAGCCCAAGTGCTGCTGCAATTGTGTTAGGTTCGAACGATCCTATGCGAACTCCGAACGGTGCGCCTTGATTAAAAGCAACCCCAATAACGGCAGCACGCTCCAAAAAGTGCCCCAATGTTTCAGCCTCTTTTTTAAATTCATGTGGATCAACTTCAAAGAGTTGATCATTAACTTTTTTAACTACATATTTCCAACGATCGGGATTTGTTGGATCTGGTATATTATCATCTTTTCTTAAAAAGAAAACTTCCTGCTGTCCGTTTGCACGTAGAAATACAATGCGATTTTTAGCGATCTTAATAATCTGGGCATCTTTAATGGTGTCACCGAGATGGTAAAGGCTTTCTTTATTTGTTTCGTCTGCGATCATTGCAGCGTTTTTGTTTTGATCTGCTGAAATTATTATTCCTTTGAGCGTAATGCCGAGCGGCGCAACAAATTCTTGTTTTTTTTGCTCAGGGGGAAGAACAACGGTAGGCGGTTTCATTTCTGGAATGGGCGTTATGAAGCTTTGTTTTATCGTCTTTGAATCAGGACTGGCATACGTATCGAAAATATCATCTTGATAAATCTTTTCCCAGACAGACGAAGATTGAAGAGGAGTTGGTTCTTGTTCCTCTTTTTTTTTTTCATCTGGTGCTGTAATAATTTGACGTGATTTCATTACAGGCGCATCTTGCCTAAGCACATTACTAATGTTGAGCGCTATCAAGAAAAGCACCACCAATGAACTGTTTAATAGCCACAATTGCTGCTTCATAGTCAAATCCCTCTTTGCTAGACTACGAAGATACTTTTATACAAAACATCGTGTCAAGCAAATCATAAAACACACTTTTAGCAGCAGTGTACTACGGCGCAGGAATGACACGCAATATTTTTTGTATAATAATGTCGGTTGTTACATTTTCTGCTTCTGCTTCATAGGTAAGCAAAATACGATGGCGCAAACTATCTTCAGCAATAGCTTTTATATCATCAGGGGTAACAAAGTGACGTTTTCGCAGAAATGCATGAGCTTTTGCTGCGTTTGCCAGCGTTATCGTTGCACGAGGAGAGGCTCCATATTCAATATAATGGGCGATATCTCCAAGGTTATAGTCCTTGGGCTTGCGGGAAGCAAATACGATTGCCAAGATGTATTCCACAACTTTTTCATCAATATAAATTTGTTTGACCATTTCCTGTGATGCTAAAATTTCTTCTTGAGCGATGATTTTGTTGATGGTGGAAGGATTGAGCGATTTATGAAGAATCTCTTTTTCTTCTGCGATCTTTGGATAGCTTACAAGAACCTTGAATAAAAAACGGTCGACCTGTGCTTCTGGTAGTCGATAGGTTCCTTCCTGATCGATCGGATTTTGTGTTGCTAGGACAAAAAATGGTTCTTCAAGAATGAATGAGTTGTCGCCGATAGTGACCTGATGTTCTTGCATTGCTTCAAGAAGTGCCGATTGAACTTTTGCTGGTGCGCGATTGATTTCGTCAGCCAGAACAAGGTTGGCAAAAATTGGGCCTTTTTTAGTTTGGAAGTCTTGTGTCTTTGGGTTGTAGACCAGTGTTCCAACTAAATCTGCTGGCAGAAGATCTGGTGTAAATTGAATGCGTCTGAAGTGCAGGCCAAGTGCTTGAGCTACGGTTTTTATGAGTGTTGTTTTTGCAAGACCGGGAACGCCCTCGAGCAGAATGTGCCCGTTGCAGAGCAGCCCTATAAAAATCCGGTCAATGACGTGATCTTGTCCAACGATATTTTTCTTAACTTCATTTTTGAGCGTTTGCCAAACAAGGCATTTTTCTTTTATCTGGTCTGCGATAGGTTGTAGGCTTGTGTTTTCCATGATTAAACCCCTTTTGTAATGTTAAAAAAAATGGTTATCCGGTAGCGGCCAAATCAGTTTTTAATGTAACAAAAATTTTATCCGGGTTGTAGTCGCTATGTATAATTCTGTACGGATCTTGCTCATGTGCAACTATAGCATCGATATACGCCTTGAGTTCAGCTACATTTTTGCTCCAATGGCGGTTACGTAAAAAACGAATTCCAGAAGGCGCAATCGCAATGTGTTTAGCGTAGCCGATGTTTGCCTCTGCAAGGAAAAGATCTACAAGCAAGGGAATGTCGAACTTTCGTTTTTCAAGCGACGGAATTTCAACGGGAACGATATTCAGTTTATAAAAGAGATCTTCATTAAATATGCCACTCATAGTTAGTTGTACTAGGGGCTTGCATGAGGTTGCAATAATGCGTAATCGAGGTGTTGTGCTGATGTAAGCGGCTATTTTTTTTTGTTCTGTACTCTTGAGTTCCTCGATATCAGCAAGAACAATAGTGCCAGGTTTGTTGAAACTATCATAATTGATTTCTGTCTGAGCATTGCAATTGATGATGGAGCATTCCGAAAGAGCCCCAGCGCTTTGTGAATGAATGTATCGAGCGAAAAGATCTTTGCCTGTTCCTGGAGCGCCATAGATCAGAATCGGGAAAGGCAGGCGAGCAAGTTGCTCTACGTGGGAAATAAGTTCTTTAAAGAGAAAACTTTGACCGATAATGCCAAAGCGTGTTGCGCTGCTTGCTGCAAGTTTCTGTTTTTGTCTGCAAGCCCTTTTTTTAATGAATTCAATTTTTGGCAGAATATCGAATAGGCTCAATGGTTTTTCAATAAAATCTAAAGCCCCTTTATGCACAGCATCTAACGCCATTTGAATATTTCCAAAGCCAGAAATCATCATGACCTGTTGTTGTGGGAATTCTTTTTTTATGTTTTCTAGAAGCTCTATGCCGTTGTGGTTGGGCAGGAAGATGTCGAGCAAAACAAGGTCGGGAATATATTTACCAATGGCGTCAAGCACTTTGCCACCGTCAACCAGGGTTTGAATGTGATAGCCTTCATCTTGAAGGGCTCCTTTGAGCGTCTCTAAAATGGCAATTTCATCATCAACGATAAGAACAAGAGGTTGTGTAGTCATGGTGTTTAGCCTTCTTTGACGATTCCTAACTGTTTGATTGGGCCATCGGCAAGTCCGCGTATAAATTGGTATACATATGGATTGTCTGATTCCCAGATATCTTTGGTGAGTCCTTTATAAATAATCTTGCCTTCATAAAGCATGGCGACGTGGGTTGCAAATTTAAAAACTTCAACGTCGTGTGAGATAACGATTGTTGTTCCCTGGGTTGCTACGTGAGTTTGTTTTATTAATTCATGAATCAGACGAACCGTTATGGGATCAAGTCCTGTGGTAGGTTCGTCATAAATCAGTATTTTTGGTTTGAGCATGAGCGTTCGAGCAAGGCCTACGCGTTTTTTCATACCACCTGAAAGTTCGTCTGGATATTTATCCAAAACGTCATACGCAAGGCCAACATCGATTAATTTTTGTGCGGCGATTGGACGAACGGCTTCTGGTTCAACACCATCTTCAAGCATTGAAATGCCAACGTTTTCAAATACCGTCAAAGAGTCAAGCAGTGCTGCGAATTGAAAGACGTAGCCACATTTTCTGAACACTTCTTGGCGCAGTTCTCCATGAAGCTGTGTAATGTCTTTCCCATCGATAGTGACTGATCCACTGTCGGGTTCTATCAGGCCGATGATTTGTTTTAATAATACTGATTTGCCTTCGCCAGAACGACCAATAATTGCAAGAAATTCACCATCTTCAACTGATAAATCTAAGCCGTTAGTGATGATGCGATCGCCAAAGGATTTTTTTAAATTTGTAATCGTAATCATTTGAGCATCAATGACCCTAAAATCCAGTCTGTAACGACAATGGTAACATTTGCGAATACCACGCTTTGCGTCGTGGCTATACCAACACCTTTTGCACCTCCACGCGTGATGTACCCTTTGTAGGTACTTATGAGTGAGAAAAGCAGGCCGAAGACAACTGCTTTAATGAGTCCATTAACTATATCGAAGAGTTCGGTATGTGTGCGAATTGTTTCTTGATACACCTCACCGTTGATACCGAGGAGGTAGACCGAGACAATGTAGCCTGCGATGATGCCGAACACCGAGCAAAACAATGAAAGCAATGGCAAAATGATCGTTCCAGCAACAACGCGCGGGACAACCAAATACTGATGTGTGTTGATACATAATGTTTGTAAGGCATCGATTTGTTCGGTGATGCGCATGGTGCCAATTTCAGCAGTAATTGCAGATCCGGCACGACCGATAACCATGATCGCTGCAAATATTGGACCAAATTCTCTGACCATCGAAATAAAAACAATAGGGCCAATAAATTGTGTTCCACTAAAACGTTCAAGCCCAATATAACTTTGAGTGGCCAAGACTGCGCCAACAGCGCATCCAACGAGAATGACAATACTGAGAGATTTTATGCCGATATAAATAATTTGCTCAAGCACTTTTTTCATCTTGAGCTTTGTAGAAAACATGACAGCAAAGACATCGATGGCAAAGACTCCAAACCGTCCGAAATCATTACAAAGTTTCACGGTTCGGCTACCAAGATCATTTACAATATTTTTAATCACTCTTGAGCTCCTTCATCAAAAGAGCGATGATTCAAAAAAAAGCCCACGGCACAAGCCGTGAGCTGATTATTTTATTAAGCAGATTGTTCAGGAATATCTTGAGGTGTTGTATCTTCAACCGGTTGATTCGCAGGCATATTTTTTGCTGGTTGGCTTACAACAAAACCCTGCAGGCGTGACTCTCTGGTCTCATGCGATTTAATAATTGAGAGCCCAAGTGCGCCGAGCATGAAAACACCGCCCATGATCCAGGTTGCTTTCTCAAAGAAGTTTTGGCCGCCTGAACCGCCGAACAAAAGCTGTCCGCTGCCGCCCAAGCTTCCAAGGCCCATATCACCCTTGCCTGGCTGGATAAGAATGAACAGAGCAAGAAATGCACACAAAACAACAAATAAAAACATCAAGAAGCCGAACATTGTCCCTCGCTTTTTTTAAAACCTACTTACAACCATTGCTAACCCCACCTGCCTATTCTACTATCTTTTTGAATTCTTGGAAATCTAAACTTGCTTGACCAATTAGGAGCCCGTTTACATGAGATACTTTTTTAATATCAGCTGCTGACTGACCGGTGATGCTGCCACCATAAAGGAATTTCCATATACCTGGGCAGCATGATTTTTGCGTATGTGCAGAAAGCCAGGAAAAAACAACCTCAAGGTGTTTGTGACTAGGTACGTTTCCTGTTCCGATCGCCCATGTTGGTTCATAGGCAATATATAAAGGAGTTCGGACTGATCGACTACATTGCCCTGCAAATGCAGCAAAAACTGGTGCTAGCTGTTGTTCAAGAGTTGCCAATGTTATGCCCTGGTCGTATTCACTGCTATTTTCGCCGATACATATTATTGGCGTTATTCCTTGGGAAATAAGCAGCGATGCTTTTTGCGCAACGGCTTCGCTTGTTTCACCGTTATATTTACGTCGTTCGCTGTGTCCAACGATACAATATGAGCAGCCCAACGATTTAAGACTCTGTGCGGAAACTTGGCCTGTAAATGCTCCCTTTATATGGTTTGAGCAGTCTTGAGCTCCAAGTTTAAGTGGCGTATCTTTTAAGACGTTGTGCAAAGGATAGAGCGTTGTAAACGATGGGCAAAGCACGACCGTATGTTTTGTTGTGGCTGCAAGTTTAGAGAGATCGTCATAATGTTTGGTAACAAACGAGAACGTTTCATCGTGTGAGATGTTCATCTTCCAGTTTGCTACGATCAGCAATTCATTATTCATAAGCCCCTCGAATTGATATCTTATGTTTTACTATCAGACTGGCTCAATCTAATTCATTTTTAGGCTTTCTGGAAGAGCCTGATAAGTGGACTTTGTATGCTTGACTTCAAGCAAAAATTAAGTAAGCTCAGGCTTGCATTTGTTGTCTATATAAAAGTGTTTTTTGCGTGCAGCAGAACATAAGTGATGCAAAGGATTAAAAGGGTTTAAAGTGAAGAATCGTATTTGTCTACTCCTCCTCTTATTGTTCGTGATATGTGATAAACGCGAGCTGTGCGCTTTTCATAGCACAAGTCGATATTTTCCGTTTCTCGAGTTGCCATCTGATTATGTAACGAATAAAAAAACTTCGGTGATGCCAACATTCTTTTTTGCTACTGCGTCGACGGCAAACCGTAGGGCTGCTGGGCATGGAGGTGTTGCTGAGTTATGGGGTGCTTATGATTTAAAAGATGTTATTGCCAGTCTTCAGGCCGTCAATCCTAGTGCAGATCCGATTATGGAAGTTACCGGTAGCAATGACTACGCAAACAAATCAATGATCTTTAAGGTTGCAGGTAAAATCGATGCAGTAGGTGTAGCCCTGCAGCATGACCATGTTCTAGGAAAAGGTTTTTCTTTGGGGTTCTGGATTCCGGTGATGAATGTTCGTTCGAGTAATCGGTTTACATTTCACCCTCATGATTCAGATAATTTTTTCAAATTTACGATGGATGAAGCGCTTCGCCATACGCAAAGTTTGACCGTTGATCACATCCGGCGCGTTACCCATCAATCAATCGGGTTTAAGGGAAATGAATATTCGCAAACAGGTTTTGGCGATCTGGATCTTCACGCTCGCTACAGCAAGGCATTTGATCATGTTCTTATGATGAAGGGCATAGATCTGAATGTTCAGGTTGGGGTTACGGTTCCGACCGGTATTCCTTACCAAAGAGGTAGGGGTTATCCATCGTCGGTACCTGCGATGGGAGATGGCCACTGGTCATTGTATGGCGATATTGTAAGTGAGTTTGAACTCAAACAAGATTGGAAATGCGGCTTGATGCTTGGCGTTGCAGACCAGTTTAGCGCTGTCCAATTCAAGCGCATTTCCGTTGGTAACGAACCAACTATTTTTAGTGCAATGGAAGGAGAGGTGAAGATAAAACCAGGTATAACATTTAAGGTCTCTCCTTATTTTACGCTTGAAAATATTCAGGACGGATTGCACCTTCAGGGATGCTATACCTATCGCCACCATTCAAAAGATGAGTGGACTCGCATGTGGACCATTCCCAGAGGGATTCCATGTTATTTAGACGATTCTTCCTTGAAGGAAAGAAAAGAATATCTTTCAAAATGGAGCTCGCATTATTTTACACTTCAGCTAACATACGATTGTCGAGCTGCCTCGAAGAATTTGCCTCTTAATCCCATTTTTTATGCGGCGTGTGATTTCCCAATCAATGGAGATGGGTTGTGTAATACCACGGAGGCTGTAGTCGGTGCAAAGTTACATTTTTAAACAATTCGAAAGTGTGTGGGGATATGCATGAAATTCTGGCCAGCTAAAAAACTTTTTAGTCTATTTTCCAACGATATGGCCATCGATCTTGGAACGGCTAACACGGTTATTTATGTAAAAAATCGTGGCGTCGTTCTTGATCAGCCATCAGTTGTTGCGGTGAAGAGTTCTTCAAACGAAGTGCTTGCTGCCGGTAACCAGGCGAAGATGATGTTGGGTAAGACGCCTGAAAGTATTATTGCATGCCGTCCTATGCGTGATGGTGTGATCGCTAATTTTGAATTGACTGAAAGCATGTTGCGTTACTTCATTCGCGAAGTGCACAACAATCGTCGAACATTAGTTCGTCCACGTATCATTGTTGGAGTCCCTTCAGGAATTACACAAGTCGAAAAACGAGCAATAGAAGATTCAACCAAGCAAGCCGGCGCGCGCGAAGTCTATACTATCATGGAACCAATGGCTGCTGCTATCGGTGCTGGACTTCCAGTTGCCGAACCAACCGGTAACATGATCGTTGATATCGGTGGCGGTACAACTGAAGTTGCTATCATCTCCCTTAAAGACGTTGTGTTCTGCAAGTCTGTGCGTGTTGGCGGTGA
Source organism: Candidatus Babeliales bacterium (assembly GCA_041666365.1). Lineage (GTDB taxonomy): Bacteria > Babelota > Babeliae > Babelales > RVW-14 > JBAYHB01. The sequence goes on from JBAYHB010000028.1 coordinate 11,137, forward strand.
CGAGATGGATCGAGCAATCGTTCAATACGTCAAACGTAAATATAATTTATTGATCGGTGAAAGAACCGCAGAAATCATTAAGATTACCATCGGCACAGCAATGCTTACGGAAGAACAGCGCCAGATCGAAGTCAAGGGCCGTGATCTTGTGACTGGTGTTCCTAAAACAATCAAACTTGGCGACGTTGAAGTGTTTGAAGCGCTTGCTGAACCGATTTCAATTATTATTGATGCAGTGCGCTCTGCACTTGAGAATGCACCTCCGGAATTATCATCAGACCTTGTTGACCGTGGTATCATGCTCGCCGGTGGCGGATCGCAATTGCGCAACCTTGGTTTGTTGATTTCAAAAGAAACAGGGCTTCCTACCAAGTGCGCAGATAGCCCATTGCTTTGTGTTGTACATGGTGCAGGAATGGTTCTTGAGCAACTTGATTTCTTTCAAGATGCATTGATGAAATAAACATCAATCTTAAGAATACGCTCTAAGTTTTAGCCGTCTACCCACGTGGTAGACGGCTTTCTTGTTTGAAAGAATTTTATTGACTATCTTTTCCCTTTTTTATTAGCATTGCAGGTACATGCTTGTGCCGTGAGTTATTTTATTATTCGGAAATGAAAAGGAGATATGTAATGCATAGTATTGCTAGGCACGTTTGTTCCTGTTTTCTTACAGCTTTGATGTTGGGCAATGTGGTCCTTGCTGCCGAGCAAACCAATGGCGATCAGAGCCCGGCCGAAACACCGCTTGTTGAAA
>JBAYHB010000029.1:0-11763 GCA_041666365.1 Candidatus Babeliales bacterium
CGAGCATCACTGGGCAGCTGTTAAAAATGCCATCAGAAAGACTGCCGAAACAGTTAAAGATTTTTATGAGGCATCTATTCAGGCTGTGGGTGAAATGTGCGTAGCTTAAAGAAGCTGGCTATATTTCATCAGTTTAACAAAAAAAGTCAACCACGACCGAAGCAATGGCCCTGAGGATCGAACCTACCAGAATCGCTTTTTAGCGAAGGCATGCCCAGAGCCAACTTTTATATATTTTTCAAACGCTTTGGCTTTTTCCTCAGTGTCAAACGCCAAACACACAACCAATTTCCAAGGTTTGTCATGCTTCGTGTGAACCGAACCACCAGCATTATGAGTCTCCAGCCGTTGTTTCAGGTCAGTCGTATAACCAATATATGTTTTAGATGAATTTTTTAATGATCGAATAAGATAGGCGTAGCAGAACATATTTGTTAGAAATGGATGAATTAAACTTTTTTGTCCGGGCCGTCTACGTTCCTAAGAGGAACTTCTAATGCAGATATCCTTGTAACTGGAGACAAGAAAGATCTGTTGCCGCTCAAAATTCTGAATGGCCTCATCATTGAGGCGCCTGCTGCTTTTCTTGATAGGCTAGAAAAAAATCAGTTGCTTATGCTTTAAAAATATATTCGAAATAGACATTAGTTGCATTGCTTCCATATTTTATACAACCAAGTTTATGGTAAAGATCCAATTCTCTTTTGAACCAAACCTGCGTAGCCATGGTAAGTCGTTTTTTTGTTGGAAGTAATTCTTTAATTGAAAACATCAATGCGGCTTCCAGTCCCTTATTGCGGGCGCTTGGTATAACTTCCATGATATCAACATCTACCGTATCTGCTTTATTAGTGTTTTCTGGAAAATTTTCAAATACGGCAAAACCCATAATATTATTATTTGCTTTATTTTTTGCGATGACCCCAAAAAAAGTTGAACCTGCATGCTCTTTAGCTTCATCACGTCCATATTTGTCTATTAATTCTAGCGTCTGTTGTTTTCTAAATTTAACTAATTCTTCTCTACAGGCTCCGTTTGCGATAAGCTTTCGCATTTTCGTAATATATTCATACGACTGTGGGGCTGCCCTGAGTGCATTAAGAAACTCTTCTTTGAATTGAAGGTTATCATCAAGCAAAAATTCTTGTAATTCATCTGCAAGTGCTTCTGCCTGTACCCCTGCTCGTTGCCTTCTGAAATCAAGGTATTGCCCGTAGTCAAGTGATTTGTGTGTTTCAAAAATAACTGAATTTGCAAGCTCGCCGGTTATGTTGATAGAATTTTGGGTAGCTTCCAATAAGCAAATGGGGAGTAACAAAATTCCAACCAAAAGACATTTTGATACGCTCATACTAACTCCTTTTTTTTATGTATTAGAGACTTTCAACCAAAACCATGAACAAGTAGATGCTATTCTAAAAAATCATACAAAAGCAATACTTTCTCGATATCTTTGAAAATTGAACCTTTCCTGTCCCGCATTTGTTTTCAAATGTCGTTCGAAGCGTAGCGCTTTTATTTCTTGATCAAACCCAAAGAACCCGATCATCTTCCATGGCTTAAATTCAATGGAACTACTCATACAAAAAAGTGGTAGTACAGTCAAAATAGAGCCTAAGTACGTCGTGCAAAATGGGTTGATTAGGAAGGGTAATAAGCTGCTTTTGCAATGCATTGTCGACCGATAAAAATTTTTCCATGTTTTCCTTACTCCAATGCAAAGTCAACGGCTGCTGCACATTGAAGTTGAACTGGATTAATGATGGACAATGTGGAATTGGTGCTATCAACAAGCAGTGGAAATTCTGTACAACCAAGAACAACGGCCTGGCAATCTGGATGCGCTTTGATGAGGCTTGAAAAATAATCTCTCGATTGTTGTGTAACAATGTTGTGGATGAGCTCGTCGGAGAGTATTTTTTGCATAGCATCACGTTCTGGTAAGCGTGGAATAACCACCTCAATACCATGATCTTCTAAAATTTTTGTAAAAAAACCATCTTCCATCGTTGACTTTGTGGCCAATAAAAGTACTTTTTTATACTTCTGTTGAAGAGCATGCTGGGCAACCAATTCTACCGCGTGAAAAACAGGAATATCTTCTACGTCATAGAGGTGACATTTAATCAGGTCATAATACTTATGCAGGCTGTTACAGCAAATAATGATACCGGCTGGATTGAGTGAAAAGAGATCAATCAATTCCTCATGCAGAATTTCAGCGATCTTCTCGGGATTTTTTCCATAGTTGCTCATGACGTCGTGGTAATCAATGCTTTTGAGAATAATCTTGGCGCTATGATAACCCCCCAAACGTTTTCCAATCAACTCATTCAATATGGCGTAATAACCAATGGTTGACGACCAACCGGTGCCACCTAAAAGTCCAATCGTTTTCATTTATTTTTCTCCGATATTAGTAACCTATGCATTTATCCTCCTAAACGCCCAAGCCCAAACTACGAAGGCTCCGTTTCAGGAATTGGTATAATTTGGCAATTCTTCAGCGTTCATACGCAATAGTTTGGTACGAGCCCCTTCTATAATATCCGCAGCTCCCTCAGCTCCGTCCGGGAGTTCTTTCAGAAGCGATGTATACATTTTCATTTGTTTAAAGTCTTTTATTGCAACACAATACATGCCCATGAAATAACAAAATGCTTTAAGTTCTGTTACGTGAAAGGTTTGTCTTTCAGGATATAACTGATTGAGTGTCTGCGCACCCTTTAGAAGCTTGTGAGCGTGTTCTGGTTCCCCTCTGCGTAAAAAATAAAGTCCATATTCAGCGGTGCCAAAAAGATAGGTGGGGAATTTTTCGGCTGTTGTTTTTAGTGTACCAATTGCTTCGCGATGTTTGCCACATTTTGTCTGCGCTGCAAATAGATAGTTGTAGATTGCAGGCACATCTTGGTGCGTGACAAGAAAGTCTTTAATGGCCGCTACAGCACGCACAGGATCATCCTGCATCATAAAAAAAAGTTCCTGCATTCTTTCTGTTTCCTCGTCTGAAAAATTTGGCAAGGGGCGTGGTTCAAAAGAAATAGAACTTGTTTCCATAACTACGGTTTTAGGTATATCCGGCTTAGCAATACAGCACTTTTTATACTTTTTGCCGCTCAAACAAAAACATTGATCATTGCGCCCAATTTTGTTTTTTTGCCTGTCTAATAAAAACAATTCAATCGTTCTTGCACGCTGCTCGTGATCTTGTAAGATTTCTTCAAATTTCTTGTGTTCTTTGTTATCTGTCCAAATTTCAGTTGAATTTTTTTGTGTATGAAGAGCAAAAAAGCGATCTATTTTCCTTTTGAGAGCATCAGTACATTCTTGTTGTTTTTTCTGCTGATCATCAAATACATCGTCTATTCGAATCATTGATGTATCAACGAGCCACGAACCAAACAATTCTTTTATTTCTTCCATGCACTCTTCTGGATGAAGATCACAGCAGGTAGTTATTACAAATGCATTCCACTCCTTGTTGCCGTCAACGCTTTCCAGACAACCTTGTAAAAGTTTTTTTAAATAAACGACAACGTTCTTACGTTGCATAGTTCCCAAAACAGTCATTAGCATACATGCATCTAAGCAGGCATTACGAATATATAAGTCTAAATCATTATTTTCGATAATTGGCTGAAGAAGGGCCCATCGTCCATTGCATGTTAGCGCTAGAACAAAAGGCAGCTCTTCTGTAATAAAGTCAATTCCTAACACATCATCAATTTGATCTTCAGGCATAGAACAAATTTTAATCATCGATGGAAAAAGGAGAGGCTCTTCCAAACGTGCCAACAATACTATACTCCAATAAAAGTCACTAGTACTTTGGCCCTCTTCATGTGTTCCTGCAGCAAATTGGTCCAGGTGAAGCTGAACAACCGGCAAAAGCCGTTGACTTAATTCATGGCTATGCTTTGCAATAAGGTCAATATCATGGGGATTCAATGATTCTTTGGTTTGAGTAAAAAGGTCATTGAGTAACTGCTCGAGTTCATTGGTAATTTGATTGTCCATATCGTCTCTTTCAAAAATTAGATTCACCGAAAACCGCTTGTTGCCATGATTTCCTCGTATAGCAGTACCACAAATGTTTTTTCGCAAAAGCATGGCCGACATGTGATTTTAAATATTTTTCAAAAACCAGTGCTTTGAGTTTATCAGGAAACATGGAGGCTGTAATGAATTTTTGTTATTGATTATGAAAATATCTTCGCAGGAATACTCGACCGGCGTTCGTTTTTAAATGTCGCTCAAAGCGTAATGCTTTTATTTCTTGGTCGAATCCAAAGAAACCGATCATCTTCCATGGCTTAAATTCAGATGTATAAACAGATTTACCAGTAATCTAAAACAAAGATTTGCAAATCTTTGTTTTAGATTACTGGTAAATCCAATGTAGGTTTTGTCGGGATGGGGTATCGGTCTGAGATAGTACACGTAAAACATGGATATCCTTGATTTACTACGGGATGAATGAGTGAAGATTATAAAAAAGATCGTTTTAGAAGGCTTGCTTGCCAGTCATTTCCTTCAGAAATGACTGGCGTCCCCAAGGGGACTCGAACCCCTGTTACCAGAATGAAAATCTGGTGTCCTGACCACCTAGACGATGGGGACGCATAAAATGGTGAGCCGCGTTGGAATCGAACCAACGACCCACAGCTTAAAAGGCTGTTGCTCTACCGACTGAGCTAGCGGCTCATAGATCTTTTTCAAAGAAACTAATAAAAGAAATTTAGAGAAATACGGGCTCTTTGTCAAGCGTAAATGCGCATTATTAGATAATAAATACGAGAAGTTTTACAATCAACCAAGTATTTTGCTGCATACAAAGCAGTAAATGAGCACGCCCAGAATATCCATGATGGTTGAAAGGAACGGCGCTGCCGAGTGCGCAGGGTCAATATCAAAGCGTTCTAAAATCATCGGAATTATTGATCCCAAGAGCATAGACGTAACCACAATAAAAAAGAGGGATGTTACAATAGCAATTGAGCCGAGCAGATCGCGACACGAAGCATACACACGCGCAAACGCTACCGTTGCCAGAGCTGATGCAATTAAAGCACCAACAGTTAATTCGCGCAACAAAACTTTTTGCGCATTCCGCCGCGTAATTTCTTTAGTTGTTAGTCCCCGAATAACGGTGGTTGCCGACTGACTTCCTGCATTACCACCTGTTCCAATTAGCATCGTAAGAAAGACCGCAATAATCGTGTACTGGTTAAGCATGCTTCCGTAGTGTGAAAGAATAATACTTGATACGCTCTGCAATACTAAAAGTCCAATCAACCATCTCCCACGCTGCCAGACTAGCCGCCAAATCGATGTTGCAAAATAACTATATTCGATGGGCACCAGACCGAACATTCGATACACGTCTTCGCTGCCCTCTTCTTTAATAATTTCAAACACATCATCTGCCGTGATAACCCCTAAAAAATGCTTTTGCTTATCAACCACAGGCGCGTATAAAACGCCATAGTGATGCATTTGGTTAGCAACATCTTCCTGGTCTTCATCGACATAGACGTGTAAAACGTTTTTATCAATAATACTGGCCAGTGGCGTTTCTGGCTTACTCAGAACAAGGCGATCAAGCGTAATGTGACCTACCAGAACATTATCTTTGCTTGTTATAAAAATTTGAGGAAGCACGTCGCGATGGGGCCCGATGCGTTGGAGCAGTTCTATGCTTTTTTTCACTGAAAAATCTTTTTGCAATGTAAACACATTGCTATTCATTCTTCCACCAGCCGAATGTGGATTGAAATTAAGCAGGGAAATAATTTGATGACGTTGCTTTGCCTGCAGAAGTTTAAGATATTTTTCAAGATCTTCATCGGAAAGATGATCAAATAAGTCGGTCAATTCATCGGCCGGCATATTCTTCATGATTGCTGCGGCATAATCAAGATCAACAAGCACGATTAATTCCGCCTGGAGTGGCGCCGGAATTTTACGGAATACTTTAAATGCTATGTCTTGTGGGAATTTTTTAAGGAGTGCCTCTTGCCGGTTGATATCAAGCCTAAGCAAAAGCATAGCAATATCAGCATTGTGCTGCTGAAGCAAAATATTCCACAAATCCAGTCCCAATATGGAATCACCACTGAGCACCGCATCGATGTTGTTTTCTATCTGGAAAAGAATCTTCTTGACCTTCAACATGTCGCACCCCACCCCAAAAAACAGCCATTCTAAGATATTTTCTATTTGATCTTATTTTATAACATTTTATACTGAAAACGAAACGGTTTTATATAAAAAGCTTTTTCCTATTATACTACAATCAACATAAAAACAACTGCCACTATGTCATAAAAGCGGCCTTAAAACCGATATAAAACCCTGTAGATTATACACCAGGCTTATTGTTTTCGCCTAGGAGAATTTAAATGAAAAATGAACCAATAACTCTCGTTTTTAATGCCTCTGATGAACAGCCATCACGGCTCGATCGCTTTTTATTTTCAGCACTTCCAACCTACTCACGCACCTATTTCCATGATCTTATCGAGCGAGGACTGGTAAAGGTTAATAGCCGCCAGGTAACCAAACCAAGCCTTACCCTTAAACATAACGATTCGATTACAGTCGAGCTTTTAATCAAAAGCTACAACGTCGAGCCCTTTGCCGTTGACTTCAAAGTTCTTGATACTCAGGACGATTTCATTGTGATAGACAAACCAGCGGGGCTTGTCGTTCATCAGGCCCATACCGGCGACACAGCACCATCTTTGGTTAATGGCTTGCTCTATCATTTTAAAGAATTCACAGCGTTTGATGATGCCCAGCGCCCAGGCATTGTACACCGCATCGACAAAGATACCTCGGGGTTACTGCTGGTCGCACGTCATCACATCGCACAAAAAGAACTTTCAGCTCTCTTTAAACAGCGCGCGATCAAAAAAACTTATTTGGCCGTTGTTCATGGCCACCCCAATCAACAAGGAACCATCGACCTACCTATCGGTAGAAGCTTTAAAGAACGTCATAAAATGTCGCACGCCGGCTTTTGCTCGCGGTCAGCACATACCGAATACACAGTGCTTGCCCGTTATGCCGACACCGCCCTTGTCGCCGTTAACCTGATCACCGGGCGCACACATCAAATTCGCGTCCACTTTGCGGCAATCGGCCATCCTCTTGTTGGTGATAAAACCTATGGTAAACCGTCGCCGCTCATCAATCGCCAAGCACTTCATGCATGGAAAATGGCATTCGAGTACAAAGGGAAAATGCATACCTACCACAACATACTCCCCGCCGATATGAAGCAGCTTTTATCGCAGCTCAACACGAAAAATGACAGTGAAAAATAAGTCATGTTTTTTGTTTGACAATTCATCGGTTAGTTCTATAATGAGAACTCAATTAAGCAATTGATCTTTTAAAATTCTTTCGATGTAATCGCGGGGTAGAGCAGCCTGGTAGCTCGTTGGGCTCATAACCCAAAGGTCGCTGGTTCAAATCCAGCCCCCGCAACCAAATTTCTTTTTTGTCACACTTTTTTCATATCATATTCACTCTTTTCCATACTATGCCGCTTGGTCTTTCTGCAAACATGTAGTAAACTCTGATTTGACGTGTGTATGGTTCTTTTTTGCCTTATTTTTACTAATACGTAATAAATGACTATGAAGTTATCGTTTGATGTTATTGTTGTCGGAGGCGGACATGCCGGTGTTGAGGCCGCCAGGGCCGCAGCAAAGATGGGCTCCAGTACCCTGCTCCTGACGCTCGACCCAGAAAAAGTTGCAACTATGCCTTGTAACCCTTCAATCGGTGGGCTTGGCAAGGGGCATCTGGTTTTTGAGGTAAGCGCCCTGGGCGGCCTCATGCCAACTCTTTGTACCGAAACATACCTTCAAGCACGCATGCTCAACACTCGTAAGGGCCCCGCGGTCCAAGGACTACGCCTTCAAATCGATAAATTCGCTTACACCAAAGCAGCTTTTACTCATCTGGCGACGGTACCCAATCTTACGATCATGCAAGGTACCGGAAGCGAGCTTTTGGTTGCTCAGGAACCAAATCAAAAAACACGTGTCATCGGCGTCTCAACACTTGATGGCAAAAAACTCTACGCACCAACGGTCGTTGTTACCTGCGGAACGTTTTTAAACGGCATTGTCCATGTTGGCCTCACTCGCTATAAAGCCGGACGACGTGGCGAAGATGCCGTTGATGGTTTTTCACAATCAATCGGCAAGGCCATGGGCGTTCAGATTGGTAGACTTAAAACAGGAACTCCTCCTCGCTTGCGCACATCAAGCATCAATTTCGACGCGCTTGAACGCCAAACCTCTGATGCGCTTGACCACTTGTTTACGTTTGATCAATGTACCGTTGAAGAAAAATATCCTTGTTATCTGGCACAGACCAATGAAACTACGCATGAGATTATCAAACAAAACCTTCATTTTTCTGCCCTTTACAGCGGCAACATTAAAGGCGTCGGCCCGCGCTACTGCCCTTCAATTGAAGATAAGGTTGGCCGCTATCCCGACAGACCATTACACCACGTGTTCGTTGAACCAGAGGGTGGCGATAACACTGAAGTCTATCCAGCAGGCCTTTCAACCTCGCTACCGCTGGAAGTTCAGTACGCCTACATCCGCAGCATCAAAGGCTTTGAAAATGCTGAAATTACCAAATGCGGCTATGCAATCGAATATGATTTTATTCAACCAACAAATTTAACCCATGCGCTTGAAGCAAAAACAGTGACGGGGCTCTTTTGCGCCGGACAAATTAACGGAACAACGGGCTACGAAGAAGCAGCCGCTCAAGGACTTATGGCCGGCATCAATGCTCACCTGAGCGTTACGCGCAAAGATCCATTCATTCTAAGTCGCTCAGAAAGTTATATCGGTGTCATGATTGACGACCTGGTAACTCTGGGAGCTGATGAACCCTACCGCATGTTTACGTCACGCGCCGAACGCCGACTTATCTTGCGCCAAGACAATGTGTTTCAACGTTTAATGCCCTATGGCCACAAGCTAGGGCTTGTATCAAATAAACTCTTTGCTCGCTGCCAAGCGGAAAAAGCAATCATTGAAAAAAGCGTTGCCTTGATACAGCAGGCTGGCAAAACCAGTACTCTTTTCCGGTTATTCAACGCTATCGAATTTCTTGGTGATGCTCAAACGCAGGCACACGTTGCGCTTGAAGAGGCACTACAAGAGAAAGAATTCCCCCTTGATGCGTTATCGAGTCGGGCGCTCTTAGGCATTCACGCCGAGGTTCGATACGAGGGCTACATTGAGCGTGAACAAGAAGAAGCTGAAAAGCTTGTCACCTTTCAAAATCTTGAAATCCCTGATGAACTTATATTTACTGACATGCCTGGCCTTACGCGTGAGCTGCAAAACAAGTTAAATAAATATCGTCCGGCAACCATTGCCCAAGCCCAACTTATTCAGGGAATGACGCCAGCAGCTTTATCTATCTTAATCTTTCAATCACGTTCAAAAGAACGCGCAGCAATGCACATGGGAAGGGAGGCGTAATGACGACAAAGCAAGACTATACATACTCAACAGGTCTTGGACTGAGCGTTGAAGTCGTTTGTGAAATTTCCGCGCACAAACAAGAACCTCTTTGGATGCTTGAGCATAGACTTAAGGCGCTTGATTACTTTCTGAAACAGCCAATGCCAGCATGGGGTCCAAATCTTTCTGCGCTCAACATGAACGACATTCACTACTACATTAAAAAGGTTAAAAAAGCCCAGCGTTCATGGGAGGATGTCCCGGAACAAATTCATAGCACATTTGAGCATCTTGGCGTCCCGCAAAGCGAACGCGCCTACTTAGCAGGACTGGGGGCTCAATATGAATCTGAAATGGTCTACCATAATTTAAAAGATGAATGGAAAAAACATGGGATTATCTTCCTTGATACTGATTCCGCACTTAAAGAATATCCTGATCTTTTTAAGGAATACTTTGGAACAGTGGTCCCTTACCAAGACAACGTTTTTGCAGCACTTAACACGGCGGTCTGGAGTGGCGGAAGCTTTATTTATATCCCCAAAGGCATACAGCTTGATCAGGCGCTACAAACGTACTTCAGAATCGATGCCGAGCGTATGGGACAGTTCGAACGCACCCTCATCATTGTTGAAGATGACGCAGCAGTCCATTACATCGAAGGCTGCACGGCGCCACTTTATAAAACCACTTCGCTGCACAGCGCAGTAGTTGAAATTATAGCCAAGCCAAGGTCACGGGTACGTTATTCTACGATCCAGAACTGGTCAAAAAATGTTTTTAATTTAGTGACTAAACGAGCGATCGCGCAAGAAAATGCAGTTGTGGAGTGGGTTGATGGCAATATTGGCAGCTGCATCACCATGAAATATCCCTGCGTTGTCCTGAAAGGAGCTGGGGCCAAGGCCGAAATCATTTCAGTCGCAATGGCTAGTTCGGCTGAACAAGTTCAGGATTCTGGCGGCAAGGCGATACACCTTGCACCTCATACAAGCTCTCGCATTCTTTCAAAATCTCTAAGTAGCCATGGCGGACGTGCAAGCTATCGTGGTGTTGTGCACATCGCCAAGCAAGCCCATCATAGTAAATCATTTGTCCAATGTGATGCATTGATTCTTGATGCACAATCACGCTCCGATACCTATCCGCTCATTGATGTTCACAATCAAAGCTCATCGGTAGCGCATGAGGCATCGGTAAGTAAAATGAATGACGACCAAATTTTCTATGCAATGTCGCGAGGCCTACGCAAGCAACAAGCCCAAACCATGATCGTTAATGGATTTATTGATCCATTTGTCAAAGAGCTTCCAATGGAGTTTGCCGTAGAAATGAACCGACTCATCGATCTTGAGATGGAGCAGAGCATTGGATAATATGAAGACAATCAAACAACAGTCCCTACTCATTGACCAAGACAACCAGACCATCATGCTTCATGACCTTACACAACAAAAAAATTCTTATAATTTGGGCATCACGGTTTCAGCTCATTGTTCAGTCACACTCAATGAAACAGTTGATAGTGTCAACCATGATGCCGTACAAACCCTTGAACTCTGTGCACATGAAAAAAGTACTATAACCTACGTCTGCAGATTAAAAAGTCTCGCAGATAAGTTCTCGCTACAAAAACATATCAAAGCCCGCATGCTTGGCCCCAACGCCAAGATCTCCATTTTTGTATACAGCCACGGCAAAGCTGATCAGGCCATTACGTTTACCATCGAACAAGAACACACAACAGATACGTGCTCAAGCAATGTTACGGTCAAAACATTACTTGAAGATAACGCGACTATCGACTGTTCAGGCATCATTAAAGTTGCCCCTCAAACTAAGGGTAATTGCGCAACGCTCACCATAAAGACCATAATGCTCAGCGACACCGCATCGGCAAGCACCAAACCTCAACTTGAAATTTTATCTGATGATGTCTCATGTAAACATGGAGCAACCTTTGAAAGCATCAATCCAGTAGCCCTATTCTATTTACAATCTCGCGGAATTCCTTGCCATTCAGCACAAAACATGTTATTAAAAGCATTCTTGAATAAATAAAGCCTCTTTCAAGAAGTGTAATAAAAACTTTTTTATGCAAGGATAACGCGATGAACTACCGTCTTTTTTTATATACACAGGACTTACGCAAAGAGTTCAAATAGTTGATTAAAAGATCTAAGTCGCCTAATCAAGTCCATCAATTTTAGCTCCCTGAGGTCATTAAGAGCTTGTTCAGGATTTTCGAGTTTAAGTCGAG
>JBAYHB010000030.1:0-11753 GCA_041666365.1 Candidatus Babeliales bacterium
AGATGCTTGGAGCAACATTGACCGATGTATTGCGAATCATAACAAAGAATGTTCCGACAATAATTGTTACCTCACGCACAAGAGCAAGAAGTAAAAACCAGAGTGGGACGTGTAAAAGTGGTGAATCAATAAAAACGAGCGAACAGAACGTTGTGAGAAGAAAGAGTTTGTCAGCAATGGGATCGAGAAATGCGCCCAGATGAGTTGTTGAACGGGTAAACCGCGCAACGCCGCCGTCGAGCATATCACTCAGCGATGCAACAAGTACAACGATAAAAGCTTGTTCAAGTTTGCCAGCGATCATGCTTGCCACAAGAACTGGAGCAAGGCCGATTCGAATAAACGTAAGGATATTGGGGATGGTCCACCAACGTTCATCATGATAAATGCGATGGTACAGGTCGGTTATTTTTTTCATACGGTAATTACCATGTTTTTTAGGAAGAAAGAAGCGCTCTGCTGTAATTATACAATACTAACGCCTCTTTCTCGAAATGTACACCTGTATGCGAGCTGATTACCCAATGAATGCGGTGCTACGAAATGATAGGGGTAATGCTGCGTGCACGCTCTGCAAACGATGGCGCGAACGTTATTGGCCAACCGTTTTTAATAATAGTTTTGACGCGATCGTACTTTTTTTTATAGTCTTGGTCGCAGTCAGTAAGCCGTACTAGTTTGCCGTCGACTTTTACAAGAGGATTTACGCCTCTGAATTTGGTAGCAATGATCATATCGCAAGAATCTTTTGTAGTAACGGTAATAAGTTCACGATGATGCAAAAACTGAGCCATATATTTCTTGAGTGTAGGATCGTTACTTGCGCAGAGGGTATCCCATACCGTCTGGTCGTCAGAAAAGTGAATTTGATCTTTTGTTACCAAGCCAAGATCGAGCGCCCGTTGCATAGCATCAGCCATGATTGTGTAGGCGATGAAGTTTCCTGGGCTACCCCAATCCTGCTCGGTGTGGTCGACCGACATATCAGAAAAGCGGCGCGCAGTTGCCACAGATGTGAAAATCCATTTTTCATTTTCAAATACAAGGTCTTTGAGCATTGTTTCAATATCGGCGGCAGTTATAAAGCCACTCAGCACGCCGGCGGTAAAATTGTATTCAATACGATCGGCACAAAGGTCTGGCAAATCTTGTTCAAGTAATTTGTGGTCGCCGCTCTTGTGTAAAATATCGGCAAGGGCGATACCATGTTTTTCAAGTAACTCAGGGATGTGCTGTTGCGTCAAAAACCACTCATGGATGCTATCTTGATAGGAGCATTTTTCTGAACTATGGCAGAAAAGGAAGTCGGCTACATGTGAAAAAACAGTGTGTGATGCATCATGCAATAATCCAGCGATCTGTTCGTTAATTGATCCCCCAAAGCGACGAATAAGTGCCCAGACGCCAAGGCTATGGTCATAGCGTGAGTATTCTTTTGGATTGATGTAGTACATCATGCCGAACTGGCGGATCAGCTTAAGACGCTGCATTGTGGAACTGTCGATGACGTCGAGTAACACTTTTTCTTTGCTAGCATCAATGCTAAAGGTGCCAAACATTGTTGAGACAATACGCTGTTGCTCTTGAGAGCGTTGTTCGATTCGTGTTTCTTGGGCAAATGTTAGTTGTCCTGAAAAGCCCACACATAAGAGTAATAGTATGTAGAAGGAATGAATATACCTTTTGATAACACCATGCATACAGAGTCTCCTAAAAAAGATAAAAAATAAAACCGACAATCACAAGATCAGAAGGGTAGTATACTATTGGAAAAAGAAAAAAAAAGAGGAATATGTAGATATATCTATTTTTCTATAGTGGCTTTTTTGTTTGAAAAGTTTGGATTGTCATTTATTGGCTTTTCTGCCAATGGGAGCTATAGACAAAATATTCGAAAAATCCACTTAATTTAGTCGTCCTCGCGAAGGCGGGGACCCAGGCAAATGAGGTCTGGATTCCCGCCTTCGCGAGGACGACGCACGTAGCTTTAAATCGCTGCTTGCACTATAGCATCGAGCCCATAAAACGCCCTCTTGCCTGATTATGAGGCTATCGATATACTAAATGTCCTTTGTTTTAGGCCTTTTTTACGTAAGGGATAGTATGGTTGGGTTAAATGAGTTGTTCTTTCTTTTTCATGCTGCATGGATCATAGGTGCTACATGTATGGCGCTTTATCTTGGGCGAGAGGCGTTGATAACGCTGATTTGCTTGGAGAGTGTTCTCTCTAATCTTATGATTAGTAAGCAAATATCGCTGCTGGGCATGCACACGATTTGTACTGACGTCTTTACAATCGGAAGCATTATTGGGCTCAGCCTTGTACAGGAGTGCTTTGGTAAAGCAACGGCTAGAAGAACGATTATTATCAATTTCTGTATGCTTGTATTTTATCTTGTCTCAAGCAACCTACACGTCCTGTATGTTCCTAACGACTTTGATACCATGCATGATCTTTTTGCTATCCTCTTCAAGCCAATGCCACGCATTATTATTGCATCGATGCTTGTTTATTACGTTGTTCAGTTATTCGATACATGGCTCTTTGGTAAGATTAAGCAGCAATGTGGCGACATGAGCTTGACACATCGATTACTGCTCTGTACATCGGCAAGTCAGTTGCTTGATACTGTTCTTTTTACCTTTGGCGCGCTTTATGGAAATGTTGCCTCGGTTATGCATATCATTATCGTAAGCTTTGTTATAAAAATGATTTCCATTGTGTTGTGTGCACCGGCAATTGCCAAAATTAGGGCCTTTATACCTGTAAAAAATCATGACGCCATTTAAATTCGAAGTTCTTCACCGATCAAAAAAATCCCGCGCGCGTGTTGGGCGTATTCATACCGCTCATGGGATTATCGATACCCCAAACTTTGTAGCTGTTGGTACCAACGGCGTTCTCAAGGCGCTCGATAACGCTACGCTTAACAGCATGGGGTTACAGCTCATGTTTTGTAATACCTACCACCTCATGCTTCAGCCAGGAACAGACGTTATCAAACAAGCTGGTGGTATCCACACATTCATTAAACGCAACGCTCCGATTATCACAGATTCTGGAGGCTTCCAGGTCTTTAGTCTTGTCTACGGTGGTGTTAACAGTGAATTGAAAAGCAAGGGGACGAAAAAACAGGGGAACAGCGTTCTTAAGATTAACGAAGACGGGGTCCTTTTCAGATCCTATCGTGATGGGGCTAAGGTGCTTTTAACGCCAGAAACTTCAATTGCCGCTCAAAAGGCTATAGGCGCTGATATTATCGTTAGTTTTGATGAACTCCCGCCGTATCACATAGCACCTGAAAAACTTATCAGGTCACTTGATCGAACGCACCGCTGGGAAGAGCGGTCACTGGTTGCTCATCAACAAAATCCACAGAACCAAGCCCTTTACGCTGTTGTCCACGGCGGCTTGGATGAAAATTTGCGTAAAAAAAGCTGTGACTTTCTTAGCAAGCTCCCATTTGATGGGTATGCCATCGGTGGAAGTCTTGGTAAAAATCATGCTGAAATGTTTCAACTCCTTGAATTTTTGATGCCTCATATTCCTGATGATCGCCCAAATCACCTGCTTGGGATCGGTGATCTGCCATCGCTTGAAGCCTGTATTCCTTTTGGTATTGATACGTTTGATAGTTCGCATCCCACCAAGGCGGCTCGCCATGGCCTTCTGTTTACCAAAGATGGTAAGAAGCGTGTTATGCAGGGGGGAAATGCAATGAGTATGCGGCCTATCCAGGATGATTGTCCTTGCTTTACCTGCAGAAACTATACGATGGCCTATCTCAACCATCTTTTTAAAGCGCATGAGCCAGCAGCGTTAACCTTGGCAACAATTCATAACATAGCGTTTATGGTTGATCTAATGGCACGCTATCGGCAGGCGATATTCGAGGATAAGGTTTAGTAAAGATAGTTGTGCGTCACGTCGTAAATGCCGATGGATGGGTTGTTGTTACTGGCATATCTCATAACCGGTTTTGATTCCTCATAATAAAATTCTATGCGATCAAGGGAAGCTTTTTTAGGAGAGAAATCGAAGAAGCTGAAGAGCACCGCAGCGATGATTGCATTTTTTTCAAGATCAGGGTTTTTTGCAATTGAATCAAGGGTGAAGAGGTAAAATTTAATGATCTTTTCATAGGCGATCGGATGCAGAGAACAATAATTTTCTAAATAGTGAAAGAATTGTATACCTAGGCTTTGCTTGTCAGGTGCTAAGATTTCTTCAGCGGTGCCGGTTTCTTCATCTGTGTCAGTTTGTTCGTCTGTGGTGGGTGGTTTTTTTGCAAAGTTACTGAAATAGTCGCGTGCCTCTTGAACGAGCGCTTTACCTTCCTTGGTAACATCAATGTCGCTATCATTACAAATAATTTTCTTATATCGTTCCAACGTTATAGAAAAACATTGCATTCTTCTTATCGTCTCTTCGTCGTTGGGCAATTCTGCACAGGCTGCTGCCAAAAATCCATATCCTAGAATAAGTCCGGCAATCGTTATAACGCCAACTTTTTTCATCCCCCCTTCCTCTTTTTTAAATTATATTCCCCGATCGTTTACCATTAAAAGTGAATAATATATTCATGTCATCGACTAAGTTGCTGGCATCGTATTGATCATAAATATCGAGCGGTTTATTACATTTATAATCGTTGGAAACTTTTATTAAGGGTAGGCCGCTCTTGGCGCAGATGATAACAATGTCGGCGATGTTTTCGGTTCTATTTGCGACGCCGTCAATGATTTTTGCTATGTCCTGATCCCTGCAACAGCTCATTAATTGGTAGTGCCGGCAAAAAATATACAATTTAATTGTTTTTTGTTTGTCATACATAAGCAATTGCCAGATTATTTTAGCTATGTTGTCGGGCACCCATCTATCAAAGTATTCTGTTGCTTGTTTGATAAGTTCAAAACGGGCGCACAGATAGTCCTGTGGACTGTGGTGTGACCAATCAGCTCCATAGGCTGTTTGATAGTCATAGATAAGTTCTTTGAGTTGATTAAAATTATACGAAGGTTGAGTTGCTTCTTTGGGCGCGGTTTGGGCTCCAAATAAACACGAACAGCTAAAAAATAAAGAAACCAGTAACCTCATACCTTCCCTCCTGTGTTAGATCTACTATTTGGTTGAAGTCTACAGAATAGGGACGCAAAAATTCAATGGTTTAGAGTAATGGATTTTTTTTGAAGCCAAGCAATTGACATTCCGACTGCGGAATAATCCCAAATTGATCTTTGACCTTCTGCTGCATGGTACGTGCCAGCTGGACGACATCGTTTGACGTTGCACCAGGCATGGTGACGATCATGTTTGCATGTTGATAAGAAACGATAGCATTGCCCACGCGCAGCTCGCCCTTAATCCCTATCTTATCAAGATAGTAAGCGACGTAGGGGAGTTTTTTACCCTCAATCTCAAAGGGGAGTTCATCCATGTGAAAGTTTCTGAAAAAGCTGCCACAGGTACGTGCATTTGGATAGCGTTGGTTACGGTGCCTGATGATCTCATCTCGCCTGCCGCGAGCATAGGCGGATTGGAGTGCGTCAGCCGGGGTGAGTTTAAACGTTGCCTGGACGACATAGTGGTGGCGGTCAAAGAGTTTTGATTGGTCGTAACCGAAGTTGAACCACGCACGGTCAACCGTCATTGCTTGTCCTGTGGCCGTATCGATAACGATTGCTGATTCAAGAAAGTTTCCTAAAAAGAACTGAAAATAATGAACGTTGATAAAAAGTGAGCCACCGACGCTTCCTGGGATACCACTGAACTCTTCTAGACCCAATAAGCCATGAGCAATACCGTAGTCAATAATCTCTGGAAGTCCGACGCCGGCATCGGCGGTGATTGTCGCCTTGGACTGGTCGTGGGTGATTGTTCCAGGGGCAGGGCAGATAACAAGGCCATCAATGCCATCGTCGCTGATCAGGACATTTGCCCCTTGGCCAAGCAGCGTGATGGCAAGATTGTTTCCTGTGGCGTAGGCAAGGGCTTCCTGCCAATCTTGAATGGTAATCGGACGACAGAAGTGGGAGGCATTGCCACCGGTTTTAAACCAATTTTTATCGCTCAGCGGAATATTTTTTTCGATGACCATAAGATCCTCACGCTTCTGGGTTAAATTTGTGTTTAGGCTACCACGCTTTATGGCGGTGTGCAAAGAAGCAAGTCAAAAAAAAATAAGAGGCGGAAAGTTTTTCCGCCTCGCGTAAATTCAGTATAACAAAATGCTTGTTTCTAGACAGAAGCCGGCTGATTACAGGCATTGCGCACAAGATATGCTGTACCGCAGGCGGGGACGCCTACCATAGCGGTAACGATAGCTATTACCAGCGGGTTCTTATTTTTCAATTCTGCCAAAGTCCATTCCGCAACCTTCGGCCATGTTGAAGGCCTGAAAACCGGTGCTTCAGGAGACTCAGTAGGGTCAACTTCTTTACCCTCAATGAGCTTTTCAATGTTCTGATTATCAAGTTTTTCTTGCATGGCATTGATGTAAAGTTGGCGCAAAATAAGTGCTCCACCAACACCGGCTGTCACCATGCTAAGGATAACTCCCTTGTTTTCGCAAAGATATGCAATGAGACGATTGTGGCCGTCGTTTTTGGTGGTTGTGGTAATTTTCGATGGCGCTTGAGTATTATTTGTCTTGGGTAATGAGATTTGTTCTGTTGTACCCGCGTTCCCATTTGAGTTATTCTTCTTATCTTCAACAAAGGCCTTAAAGGCCTCTTTAAAAATCTTGAGATCGTTCTCACTCAACTCATCATTCTTGGTGATCAACGTTACACGATATTGTTGTCCGTCGACCAGTTTATCTATTGCGGTGCCCCTGATGAAAATAGAATGGGAGCCTTTCTCTATGGCCGCTATAGCGTGTTTTAAGGCAGGCTGGTAATCTTTCTGGCTGTCATGCAATGTTACATCTACAGGATATCTTCTTATATCTGATTTTTTATCAGGCTCACTATTCTGCCAGGCCTGCTTTAACTCCGCAACGGTCATTCTTTGTTGCTTACCTTTACTTGCGGTATCCGTCAATGCTGGTGAGGTAGCTGAATTGGAGGTTGGCGTGGTCGTTCCTGTTGTCGATGTTACGCTTAATTTCCCTTCAGTTTTTTTTTTGGGTGCTATAGATTCTGTATGAGCAAAGAGTTCTCGTTGGTAATTATTAGAAGCTTCCATATATGCTATCATTGCCTGATTTTCTTCTTTAGTCGGTAGTGGCTCTTGTGTTGACGCATTTCCATTCATCCAAGCAATCATGCTTGGCGATTTCGAATAAACCTCATTTTTGTGGGCTTCAGCCATTCTTAACTTTTCATAGAGTTCAGTAAGCCTTTTTTGTTGATCGGCTGATTGTATTTGTTGTGCGTCTTCAAAAGGCTTTACGGCAACAGTTGGGGGAACCGCATTTGTTGACACTGTTGTCACTACTTGCACCTCAACGCTCTTTTCTTCTTCTTCAGTTGTTCGGTGATGGGCTGAAGCCGATAACTTGTCTGTGGACAGAGAGCTAAAATTATCACTATCACTGCCCCGGGGCGCATTTGTTGCCATCTTGCTTTTATCACAATTTTGTTTCATAGCAACGAGGTCGTTTACATTGTCTTTTAGAACCGCCATAACTTGATCACTCGTAGGGAAAGACGACGCTTCTTCCTCCTCATCGCTGTTTTTTTCACTAGACGTTAAAGATACTGAGGGCTTTGAAGATACAGGAATGTTGTACTCAAGATCGTCCTTTGCTCTTTCAAATGCTGTTTCATTCTTTGCAGCATCGCCTCTTGCCAAAGCTTTCAACGATGGGGTGTCAATATCAAAATCACTATAATCACTTCTTGAAATTGGCTGCAACTGTGCTTGTCGTACGCCACCTTTAAATTTTTTCGTTGATGTAATAATATCATTGCGCCCTTGCTCTACTTGTGCCGTGGCATCTGCGTTCTCTTTTTTTGACTTAGCCGCCAGTTTCCTCATCGCATGCTTGTGCCAAGCTTTTTGGATGGTTGTTGCTGAGGCGCGCTCCTGCCGCGTATCAATAATTTGTTGCGCACTTTCTCTTTTTTTTGGATCGTTTTCTGTCTCTAATTTGGCTACTTCATCTTCCTGGGTCAATCTTGCTAAGAATTTTGCTCTTAATTCCTCTTCTTCTTTGATCGCTCGATCAGCCTCTTTTTCTCGAACAAATTGTCGTGCGGCGTCTTTTTGTTCTAATCTTTTTTTGGTTTGTTGCTCTTTTTCAATTGATTTCTGTAATCCTAATAATCTAGATACATTGATTCTTGCTTTTTCATCTTTTCCATCAAGAGACGCTATGTTAATTGCTTCATTAATAATAGCATTCTTATCTTTACCACGCTTAATAATGTTGCGGTTAGACAATTGACCTCTTAGCCAGCTTGTTTTAATTGTTTGTTTATCCTTTGGGAGAGCAACTTTCCACAATGCATCTTTTGCTGCTGTTGTGATTTCAGCCGGCACTGCTTCTGACAAGGCTCTGCCAATTGATGGTGCAGAGGCTGCAGAAAAAGCCGAAGCCGAACTGTTTGTGTTTGCTGATGAGGATATCAACACACTGCTTGGCGCGGCTGGTATTACTGCTGGTTGTGCTGACTTTTGTGCTGGTGCTGCCACAAGCAAAGATTCAAGCGGTATTGCGTTTTTTTGTTCTACTTTTGGTTGTGGTGTTGCCATTCTTGTAGTTTCTTGGTGAGTGCTTGTGTTTGCTGGGGCTACCGATGATACCGAATTGGTTGACGGTGATGAGGCAGCCGACGCAGTTACCGTAGTTGCCATTGATGGTGCTGGTGAAGTTGTAGCGACTATCGGCCGTGTTGGGCTTGCAGTTTCAGGTTCTTGGTGCTGATTGTTCATGTTTGATACTGTCGTCGCTGGTAACGCTGACGAATTGCTTGTTGGTATTGCTCCAGGTAAGGTTGTTAGTGCTGGCGATGGCGACGGACTCCGTGCATCGTCAGATTTTTGTTCTGGTTCTGGTACGGAAGAAGTAGGGGGAGAGCTCTTTCGAGGGCTATTGCACATGATCCACGAGGAGAGACGATTGAAGGCTCTATCTATGAAAGACGGCTTCGGTTGCGCAACGTGTGATGTTGAGTTGGAAATGTTTGATGATGCAGAAGTGGCTTCCGGAACATTATCCATGCTCATAAGCGTTATTGGCAGTGCGAGCCCCAACAATACAATATATTTTTTCATAATAACCCTTTTCCCACACTTCGCCTTAGACGTTTACCAAAATACCTTCCATTAGAATTATATTCTAGACGAATTTATGGAAATATCAAACGGCCAAATTGCTATAAAAACAACCCAAGACTGCAAATTTGAATTCAAATTGAAAATATTAGTAAGTTTTGTGAAAAAAGATGGTACCCTGAGCACGCTCGATGCTTACGGCGAGCGGGTGGTTAGGACCAAGTAGTTTTTTGATTTGCTCACGGTTCCTGGTCATGGTGGCGATGCTGATGTCGCAGAAGGGCCCCTGGTGAAGAGCATAAGGGAATTGGGCGTTAACTTGCGATTGATAGAAGGTTACAAAATTTGTTTTGAGTGTTTCAAGTTGGCCGCTTGTTACGGGAATGATCATATTTGCTTCATGGGGGTGAAACGTATTCCAGACATTGCGATAACCCCATATTTCGAGCTTGTGGTTGGGATAGTTTTTAAGAAAAAGGTCGATGGCTTGGTAAATAATCTGCAGCACTTTAGTATGCGTTTCTGGCCCACTGTCTTCGGGATCTTGAGCAACGGTAATAATATCGGGCATAGTCTTTTCGAGTAACTGATAGACCGGCAAGATATCATGTTCGAATGAAAAGCCAGTAGACCTTTTTGGCCCATGGTAAAAGCCCAAGCGTAGATGATGAACGTTTTCTTTGCTGATGCCGATGTGTTGCCAGAGTCTTTCGTCTTCCCATTCGCGTAGGCAGCTTTTAAAAAAGAAGATGAGTTCAGGATCTGTTTTAATTAATTCACGCTGGGCGCGGTCCATCATTGAAAAAAGCATGGTATCAGTAACGGCGTTTGCGCCGCTGGTCATTGTAGCAATTGTGTGTGAGTTGTTTGTGTTGCCCATGAGTTGGTCAAAAAGGGGCAGGTAGCCCAGGGCAATATCATCGTGATGTGGGGAGGTGTGCAGAAACTTTTTGTTAGTGATAGGTTCTTGCCCCCGTTTGATTGCATTTTCAAGATGTGTTTGTGCGTTACCAACAAGCTGTGGTTGTGGATACTGGCGTAGGATAGGGTCTTGCGCATAGATTGAAGGTGATAGTTTTTCAAGAGATGCTTCATTATAGAGTGCTGTGTTCATGAGATGAGTGATTGCGTAGTCGAGCTTGGCATTTTTAGTTGCAAGCCCATCGTAAAAACGTTCAGCAAGAAGATGAGTTGTTGGTGTTGTGGTGTATATCATAGCGTTTTTTATATTTTGCTTGGCAAGCGTTGCAAGCGCCTCTGATTTGTTTGATCCGGTTGCAACGATAATCATTTGTGTTGAAGGATTTTCGAAAAATGTTGCTGAGCCCAATCTAAAAAGTTGTTTGCCCTGTGTTTGTTGTATTCCGCCAAGATCGTGTGCGCAGAGTGCGGCTGTTGGGTAGTTCATGGATGTGATGGTTGTTGGAATGAGTTCGCTAGATAAATTATTGAACCCAACGTTCCCGTCGATTGCAAGTGGTAAGATGCTCAGGCCGATGCCGCCCAATTTTGTGATGAGCGATTGGTAGTTTTCGTGAGTTGTTGATGGTTCGATTAAGTGGTATTGATGCTCATTCAGTTTCCATTTATCAATCATGAAGCGTTTGATAAGGGATGTGTACGAACGCTCTGAATCAAGAACTTCAAAGGGTTGGATAAAGGTGAGTTTTGATAGGTCAGCTCGTTCGTATGGATTCGACTTCGCCTTGCTTCGCTCACCACGAACGGTGTCAAAGGGTTCAGGAAGACCCAAAAAAGTGTTGTCACCCTCGCGCAGGCGGGGGGCCAGAAGAAAGTCTGGTTTCCCGGTCGGAGCCGGGAAAGACGGCACTTGTTTCAGGGTCCATTCTTCTTGATATTTTGCTACCGCTGAAAAAAATGGCGCGAATTGTTGCGTTGGTGCGATACTTACAACGCCAGTTGGATTACGTTTTACCCATTCAAGAAAACGTAGCGCCAGCGTCTGGTAGAGCTGTGATGTTGTGTCATGTTCAATGATCGGTATGATTTCATGTGCATACCGATCTTGTTTTCCAGATACAGTTAATGCTTGTGATTGGACAAGTGATTGCGCCTCGTACTTATCCATTGCCAGCCCTTGATTAACGCAAGCGGGTGCCGTTAGGAACGGTTCCCTCGATGGTGACGCGACGCAGGGTGCTGCTGTCAGCTTCAGCCAAAAGCATCATGCCTTGCGATTCCATGCCCATCATTTTGCGCGGTGGCAGGTTGGCGACAAAGATTCCTTGTTTGTTGATAAGGTCTTCTGGTTTGAATGAACCGGCAACGCCAGAAAGAATGGTTCGCTCGCCATAGGTTCCACAGTCAACGGTAAGTTTGAGTAATTTGTTTGATCCGGTTACGGGCTCACATGCAAGAATGGTGCCTGTGATCAGGTGTATTTTAGAAAAATCATCAATCGAAATAGTATCCATGGCTGGTTGTTCCTTTTTGATCTCTGTTATTTCTGTTGCTTCGACTATCACTTGAGGTTCGGGCCTAATAAAAAGCGGCTCATCAAGTTTGGTTAGTG
>JBAYHB010000031.1:0-11442 GCA_041666365.1 Candidatus Babeliales bacterium
ATCGATTCAATAAGGTTTTTCGAGATGTTGCTGCTTTGTATAATTTCGTGAATTTTGCTTAGGCGAATATAGTCAAGTGGAGGCCCGTCTTTTTAAAAAAAATTATTGTGCATAAACTCTAATGATTTTGTGCTGCGAGCTCAAGAGCATCGTTTCCCTCGTTGTCAGCGGCGTTTACATGAGCACCGTTATCAATAAGAGCTTTTACTACTTCTAACTGACCCCAGAATGCAGCACGATGAAGCGGCGTCAAGCCATAGTTGTCGGTAGCATTTATATCGGCACCTAAACCAATGAGCACATATACTATTTCTGTATGGCCCAAGACAGCTGCCGTATGAAGTGGAGTTTCCCCTATGCGGTCAGTCATTTTTATATTAGCCCCTAAACGAATGAAGGCATTTACCATTTTTAGGTTGCCAGAGTATATAGCATAATGAAGAAGCGGCTCGCCTTGTGGGGCAACAGCATTTATGTTTGCACCAGCACCAATAAGTAATTCTACTATTTCTATGTGATGACAGAGTGCAGCGTTATAAAGGGACATCTCGCTACAGTTGTTAGGAGCATTTATGTTGGCGCCAGCTTTAATAAGTGCATTTACTACTTCTACCTGGCCATTGAATGCAGCGTTGTGAAGAGGCGTCCATCCATTGTTGTCAGGAGCATTTACGTTGGCGCCAGCAGCAATAAGTAGTTTTACTATTTCTAGATAGCCATGGCGTGCAGCATGATGAAGAGGTGTCAGCCCTTTGTCGTCAGCAGCCTCTATGTTGGCACCCCTAGCAATAAATAATTTTACTGTGTTTGCTTGATCTCCGAATACAGCCCAATGAAGTGGCGTCCAGCCATAGTTGCCTTTGACATTCATATTGGCCTTATGAGTAAGAAGAAGTTCTATCATTTTTATTTTGCCCCAGCGAGCTGCGGCATGGAGAGGTGTTATTCCATCCTCAGTCGCATCTACATAGGCCCCTGAAGCAATAAGCGCTTCAGCGCCTTCTAGATCGCCAAGTCCTGCCAGAAAGCGAAGCGTTGGCTCCATGTTCATAGCCCCCATCGCCACACCGCTGGCCACGCATGCAACAAATATCATCGCTAAAGATTTCTTAATCACTGGAATCATCGTAAATCCTTTCTGATCTAAAAAACTGAACCTTTAAACGCCTGCGCCGTCGCTATAAAAGCCTTATTATTGCAACAATTGACTAATAGGGCATGGTATCAGCCAAGATCGACAATGTCAACAGAAAACAAGGAGTAATTAAAGGCGCTACAAGGCGGCTCGATCGTTTCAGCTTGAAAAGTTTTATTCGAAAACGGGGGAGCGGTGAGGATGGTTGAGGTGAAGCAAAAACGGTTTTTGGTTGTTATTTTCTATCGCGACCAGAGAAGGAGCAGCGCCGTTGCTACCAGCAGGGCATAGCCAACGATTGTTTTTATAAGCTTTTTACGAGGCCCGACGATGAAATAAACTCCAGCGTTGAGCGTGATGAGGGCATAGAGATACAAGTTATAAGGCGCTGGGAGGAACGGTTGCAGAAAGTTAACGCAGACCGCCAGCATAATAAATCCAAACAGGCGCTTGATCTCATCCATCCACTCGCCAGCGCGGGGAAGCATGCTGACGGCGCCAGAAAATGTTCCGACAAGAATGAGTAACGATCCCATGCCAAGAGCAAATGAAAAAAGAATTAAGAAGCCAAGGATTGGGCTGGCCTGTTGCGCCGCGATGCCTAATAAAAGCGCCAAAGCTGGGGTAAGGCAAGGTGATGCTACGGTTCCTGAGATAGCGCCAAAGATGAAATTGGTAAGTAGCGATGGTTTACGGTTAACATCGCTTGAGCGAGAAAGGAATCGTGGTGTATAGATTTCATAAAATCCGAACATGGAAAATGCAAGGTAGAGAAAGAAGAGAACAATAAAAAAGATGAACCAAGGGCTCGCCAGCCAGCGGCCAAAGATCAGGGAGCTTGTTGCAGAGATGTAGCCAAGCGTGGCATAGACGCATGCGATGCCAGCAACGTAGGTTAGGGCTGAGAAGAAATTATAGAGGAGCGACTGTTGGCGTTGGATCTGTAAGATACCGATGGTGATAGGAATCATTGGATAGATGCATGGGGTAAAGCTGACCAAAATGCCGGCTGCAAATGCGATAATGATGAGGAGCCAGGCGGGGGTTTGCTGATTCATATGGTCTTTTAAAAAGTCGTTCATATTGTGCGATTGCTGTTTTGTTTCTTGGTGTGTTGTTGGTGCCTGACTTTGTTGAGTGGCACACACAACGCTTGGTGTGGCAACAAAAAAAAGACTGCTTAATAAAAATGCTTGGGCGATAGATTTCATGTTCGGGTCCTTCCTCATGATTGTTTATAAAAATAATACGATAAGCAGTGTAAAAGCATATGGCCTCGTCGGGCAAGGTTTTTTTTAAAATGGCTGGTAATTGCAATGGGAGGGGAAAGTTACTTGCAGTAAACCAGGCTTAACAAAAGAGGCTATGGAAGAGCGTGGCTTCCCATTTTTTTATTCACGCTGAGGTATTTGAACAAGAGAGTAAATTTTGCTATAGTTCTTCTCCGCTTGAATTATTTATAATTATTTTTCTTTAAAAAAGCCGGGGGGCTATGAAATTTTATAAGAGGATCTTTTTCTTTGTCGCAACGTTTTTGATTGTTAATGGAGTTGGGTTACACGCAGCTCTTAGGAATGGTGATCAAGAGGAGCCGATTTGTTGTGGTTGTTTTCCATGGTCGTCTGAAAAACCTAAAAATTCCAATCTAGTGATACAGGTTATTTCTCCATCAAACGAAGTGAAAATAATATCACCATCACGTTGTACAAGATCTATAAGTACGGCGGGCAGTGTAAGTTCTTCCTCAGAATTATCGGGAAATAGTAATAAGGAATCGTTGGTGGGCTATGACGTCCAAACGCCTCTTAAGCTTACACCAACATCTAATGGAAAAAGAGAGCAAGAAGAGCTTCTAAATATCATAAAAACAAAACAAGATCTTAGGGCGCTTGATATATCATTTTGCAAAAAAATTGACCTTCGCACTCTTACCATGATTGGACGCTTACATGAGCTTGAGCACCTCAATATTTCGGGAATTGATTCGTTAGATGACGATACATTAATTCAAATTCTTACAGGATGTCTTCATCTTAAATATCTAGATGTGTCTGGCTTACGGATGGTCTCAGCAAGAGGTTTTGGCCTTATTAGTATGAAGTTTTTTCTGAAGCAACTTTGCATTTCTTGTACTCAAATACAAACAAAAGCGTTGAGGCTGATACTATCGCAGTGTAATGGCCTACACTACGTTGATATTAGGAATTGTTCGAAGTTGGATTTAAAAGAGGTACAATCGATAGTTCAAGAATATCCGCATGTCAAAATAAGGACGGAGCTGCCAGCTCAAAGAAGATCGTGTTATTCGACACAATCGCTGCCTTCCATACCAGAACGAGAATAACGCAACAAGGGACGTACATATGAAAATATTGAGGTTAGGGACAATCATCTTTTTTATTGTCATAACAACGCAAGTAAATGTAACAGCTATGTGTAGCGGCGCCTATGAGTGTGCCTGGGATTTAATTAAAGATCGATACCACGATTATTGTGTTTATGAACCGGCGAGTTCTGGCGAAAGTTCCGATGAGTCGATGGAAATATCAGGCAGTTTGACAGGGACAAGTGATTTTTTAAAAAGCGTTAGTTTTGAGGAATTATGGAGCACTTATACAACCGATAAAGCCTTTAAGCTGGCTGTTGTACATGGATATAAAGATATTGTCGAAATTATACTTAAAGAAAGTGATCGCGAACAATCGCTTTCATGTTGGGCTGCGTTGGCAGCATTTAAATTTGCAGTCGCAAGCAAGCGTGCTGACATGCTCAAACTACTCCTCCGTTATCAAAATTTTAAAGACAAAATTCAGTTTCTTGATGCTGTTACAAGTAATCTTATTGATGTGGTTGAAAAAGGTCTTGGTAAAGCATCGAATAATAAATGTGGAAAACAATCATGAAAAAAATAGTGTGTTCGATTTTATTTGCGACTGTTTTAACGGGGCAGTATGCCTTTGGAGCGTGTAAAAAAAGTAGTTCGAAAGAACGACATGTGTCTTTTAACGAGGTTACGCAAGTTCGGTACATCGATGAAGATAGTTCTGTGGATGCAAAAAAAATTAATACGGCTTATTTTTTGAACTTTATACGAGACCTTGAAGAGCATGATGTGAGCGATGAAGGGCTTTCTCAATTAAGTGATCTTCTTGAAAAAGGTGCCGATATTAACGCTCGTGATGTAAAGACAGGACTGACGCCTTTAGAGATGGCACACAAAAGAGGATGGAATAGACTTGCAAATTTCATTTTATATCAATTTGATCTTGAGGGTATCGAACGTAAACGGCTAGAAAGCGCCAATAAAATAGCCGATGAAATATGGAAACGCGAAGAGTTACGTCGAGAAGCGAGATAAAGAGCGTCGAAATGATGATGTGTGGAAAAAGAGAAGCTGATAAATATAGACGATCCTGGATTTGAGGTTATTTATGAATAATTTTACGTACAAATTTCTTTTAGTTCTATCACTTGGATGGGTTGCCTGTTTTGGTGCGTTGTTACGAAGGGACGAAGTAGAGGAAAAAAAATATGATGATCAGGGTCATGTTGTCCAGCCAGCGGCGGTAGCTGCGCAGCAGGTAATAGATAACGTGTTGTTTGTCCGGCCAGGGAAGAGAACGCAGCAGTTATTAGAGGAAAACGATTGTTGCAGTTGCTTTGTTATTCTGCTCAAAAGGTTATGTTGCTTTCGATCCGTGCGCGTTGCGCCGGCGCCAGTTGAGGGAAGCTTTAGCCAGCTACCGAGCGATGCATGGCGAGTGATCATAGGTTTTTTTATTCCTGAGCCTGGGATTCCTGGGCAAGTTGATGGATGTAATGATGAACACCAGAAATCTGCAATGGCTCTATGTGATATTAAAAACAAGCGTCTTCATGTTGCCTGCGTTCTATGTTTGAATATACAAAAAAAACATCTTCATTCTTTAAAAGGATTTAGCTTTTCTGACTCTATGATATCCCCAGGGGGTGATCCGAGATTTTTGAAATGGGTTATTTCTTGTCTTGATCCGAAAAAGGTTGTTGAACTTGATCTTGCGAAAATAAATTTCGATGCGAAAGATCTTGTAGAAATTATTAGAGGGTTTCCCGAGGTCAGGATGTTAGCTCTCGCTCATGAAAAGTTTAATCGTGAGCATCTTGAAAATATTGCCATGAGAAGAGAAGGTGCAACAGGGTGTCGAAAGATTATAGGACTTGATATTTCGGGCTGTCCGAATATTTGGAATAGTCAGAGTATAATAAGAGACCCTTTCAGATGTGTTTTTTTCCTATCTAGGTGTAACGAAGGACAAGATTGGATCTTGGATATAAGAAGACTTGAAAATATAATTGGTGACTATAATCGCGAAGTTAATCGTATGAATCGGTTTTCTCTTGGCTATCTCCCTAAATACCCTTGTCTTTGTTTTCCCTGCCAGCGTAAAGCGCAAATGGAATTAGATATGCGTCTGGCGAAGATAATAATTTGCGAATTGCAGCCGGCTATTGATTTTGCGGTTGAAAATGGGTACATCGAGAAAAATCCTGATTACACTGATTTATACATGCTTAGTTCAAGCTTGCGTTGAGATTCCCTTGGCAAATGTACTACACTTATTCATGTAGTAAAATTTGGTTTGGTCGATACACTATCCTCTCAGAAAGTTGTGTGTCTCACCGACGAAAGGGGAATCATGAATGCTCAACGGTTTACAACCGCGTGCGGACAGCTTATTCAAGAAGCGTATTCACTGGCTACCAATCGAGAAAATCCAACTTTGCAGCCGCTTCATCTGCTCGCAGTAATGCTTGATAATCAATTTTGCCAATCGTGTTTTACAGCGCTTAACGTCGACAGCAAAAAATTAAAAGCTATGGTCTTGCATGAACTGGAAAAACTGCCGCGTGTTTCTGGCACCGGTGTTGCGCTTGATCAATCGCTACAAATATTTTTGAACGAATGTGAACAGGAATCAAGAAAACTTGGTGATGAATTTGTCAGCATCGACGTCTGTTTGTTGGTGCTTGCACGGACTAAAGGGCTGCCAACAGCAGTAGCAGGTGAGCTTCACAAACATTTTACGTATAACGATGTGTTGGTGTGGGTACAAAAAGTAAGAGGGGGAAATACCGTGAAAACTCAGGAAGCAGAAGCACAGTATCAGGTGCTTGAAAAATACTGTCATGATCTAACCAAAGTTGCGCGTGAAGGCAAACTTGATCCTGTTATTGGCCGTCATGATGAAATTAGACGCGTGGTACAAATTCTTTCGCGTCGTACTAAAAACAATCCAGTACTTGTTGGTGATCCCGGTGTCGGTAAAACGGCGATCGTTGAAGGGATTGCGCAACGTATTATCAATAACGATGTACCTGAAAGTTTGCGTGGGCGTAGAATTTTATCACTCGATCTAGGAGCCCTGATTGCTGGAACAAAATATCGCGGTGAGTTTGAAGAACGCTTGAAGGCAATTTTAGAAGCGATCGAAAAAGAGTCAGAAGCGATTATCTTATTCATCGACGAACTCCACATGCTTGTTGGCGCAGGAGCAACCGGTGGCGGCATGGATGCTTCAAATCTTTTAAAACCAGCACTTGCCCGAGGAATTTTGCATTGTATCGGCGCAACAACGTCTGCTGAATATAAAAAATACATTGAAAAAGATGCAGCGCTTGAGCGTCGTTTCCAAAAGGTGCTGGTTGAAGAGCCATCGGTGCAGGACGCAATTTCGATTTTGCGCGGCCTTAAAGAACGGTATGAGTTGCATCATGGCATTCATATTAAAGATCAAGCTTTGGTCAAAGCGGTACAGCTTTCGGCCCGCATGATTCCCGATAGATTTTTACCTGACAAAGCGATTGACCTGATTGATGAAGCAGCTTCGATGGTTAAGATGGCTGTTGATTCCAAACCAGAAACGATTGATCAGCAAGAGCGGCTTTTACGGCAACTGGAAATTGAGCGTGTTGCATTGAGTAAAGAAAAAGACGAGGCTTCAAAAAAACGCCTTGTTGAACTTGAAAAAGAATTAAGCGATTTAAAAGAACAAAGTAGGATGCTTGTTGATCAATGGAAGGCTGAACGCAAACCACTTGAGACTATTCAAAAGTTACGCGCCCAGATAGAACAAGAAAAAATCGCCTATGCCCAAGCTGAACGCGATGGCGATTACAGCAAAGCGTCCAAAATCAAGTATGGGAACATAGTTGATCTGGAGAAAAAGTTAGCCAAAGAAGAGCTGCAGATCAAAAGTTCAGCGACGCATTTGATTAAAGAAGAGGTTGATGAAGATGACATCGCTGCAGTGCTTGCACGTTGGATTAAGGTCCCGGTTGAAAAGTTAAAAACCGATGAAGGTGAAAAACTTATCAAGATGGAAGCAGAACTACATCGACGTGTGGTTGGGCAAGATGAAGCGATCAGTAAAATTGCTAACATTATTCGTGTTCACCGGTCAGGGTTGGCAGATCCGGCGAAACCAATTGGATCATTTTTGTTTTTAGGACCAACCGGCGTTGGTAAAACAGAAGTAGCAAAAACCTTGGCCGACTATCTCTTTGATGATGAACATAAAATGATCCGCATTGATATGTCTGAGTACATGGAAAAACATGCAGTTGCCCGTCTGATTGGTGCTCCCCCGGGGTATGTTGGGTATGAAGAAGGTGGACAACTGACAGAGCAGGTGAGGAAACATCCGTACAGCGTTGTTCTCTTTGATGAGATTGAAAAAGCGCATCCAGAAGTCTTTAATATCTTTTTACAGATTCTTGATGAAGGGCATCTGACTGATTCACAGGGGCGTACGGTTTCATTCAAAAATTGCGTCATCATTATGACGAGTAATATCGGCTCGGATAAAATTCTTGAAGCAAAAGAATTGACCCCAAAGGTTAAACAGGAAATCGAAACGCTCTTACACGCATTCTTTAAGCCGGAGTTTTTGAATCGTATCGATGAGATTATTTTCTTTCAAAGTCTTGCGCAATCGGATATTGTTCGCATAGCACACCATCAGGTTGATATCATTAAAGCGCGATTAAAAGAAGAAAAAAATATAGCATTGGTGGTTAATGATCGTGCCGTTGAAACGTTGGCTGAGCTTGGGTATGAAAAAGAATTTGGCGCGCGTCCCATCAAGCGTGCGGTGCAGCAGTACCTTGTTGCCCCTTTGGCTATACATGTACTCAAGCAGCCAGAGAAAAAAGAATTTATTGTTGATGTTAAGGGTGGCGTGATTGTTATTGCATAGTGACTAACCATAGGGAAGGCAGGTGTTAATGCTCAAAACGTGGACCGAAAAACTGAAACATATCTTCTACAAAGCCTTACTTGAGGGGTGCACACCTGAAAAGCTTACGCGTTCTTTTTGTCTGGGCATCTACATATCATTTTCGCCTTTTCCTGGCTTACATACGGTTATGATGATCGCGTCTATGTATCTCTTTGATGTGCACTTGCCCACCTTATTTCTTGCCACCAGCATTAATAATCCATGGACCATGGCGCCCTTTTTTACGACCGACTATTTTTTTGGGCGCTGGTTGCTGCATTCCTTTCTAGCGATTCATCCAACCTGGGTGATCACTTTGCCAAAAATCTTTGGTTCTGGTACCATTTGCCTGTGGTCTTTTTTGATCGGCGGCAATGTTTTGGGTGTTGTGTGTGCGATGGCGCTGTGGCCGTTTGCCAGCGTTATTTTTAAAAAGCTTTCACAAGGGCGCAACAGAGAATAAATATGATGAAAATAATAACAACGAACAAGCGAGCATACTTTGATTACGAAATTACTGACACCGTTGAAGCGGGCCTTGTGCTGCGTGGTGACGAAGTTAAGTCGATTCGCAACAAGGGCGTTTCGATAAACGATGCTTTTGCGACGGTACAGCGCGGTTCGATTCAGCTGCTTAATTGTTACATTGCTCCTTATTCCCATGCTTACGATAAAACAGATACGACTCGCCAAACGCGCCAGTTGCTTTTACATAAAAAAGAAGTCAATAAATTGATTGGTATTTTGGCTAAAAAAGGACTGACCCTTATTCCGCTTAAACTCTACTTCAATGATCGTGGGTACGTGAAAATTGAGATTGGTCTGGCAAAATCAAAAAAATTATACGATAAAAAAGAGAGCATCAAAGAACGCGATATCAAGCGTGAAACAGCCCAGATCGCAAAAGTTCGTTTTTAAATGTTCGTACCCATTCGATTTCGCACCAAAGGTGCTACACTCAGGGCGAACGGAGAGTAGGAACGTTCGTGATGAGCGCAGCGTTAGCGAAGTCGAATCCAAGCGAACGGGGTCAAAATAAAATTATTTTAAGAGCAGGGGGGACATCATGGTAATTGGGAGCACATTATATCGCATGAAGCAGTGCTCAGATTCATTTGCTTGGGCGCGTGAAAATTTAGGTGAAGCGCCAGATGGATCTATCTTTTTAGCTGATGAGCTAACCAAGGCCCGTGGCCGGCAAGGAAGAGTATGGGCCAATTATCCAGGCCAACTTTCTGTCACGTTTGTTGTAAAACCCCATCACCTTTCAAGCATTCCAAAAGAAGACCTTCAGATGAGGCTTAATCAACTGGGCATGGCGATCAGCCTTGGCATTTGTCAGCCGCTTACAGCTTATGGTGTCAAACTTAAATGGCCCAACGACTTCTTTCTTAATGGAAAAAAATGTGGCGGCATGTTGATGCAGGGGGTTTGGCTTGAGGGGGCACTGCAGGGTATGATTGTTGGCTTTTCGCTTAACGTAAATAATATTTTTAACCCGGACGACCAGCTTTTTGGCAGTGCAACAAGTATTGCTCAAGAGTATGGTCAAACGAATCTTCGCGATCTTTATAAAGCAATGCTTATAAGTCTTGATAGTTATTACGCCCTATGGCGCCAGGCTCAATGGGCAACACTCTACCAACAATGGCGCAGCGCGCAAGCTTTTACAGGTAAAAAAGTGACGGTTCATCGACACGATGGTGTTGTTCTTGAAGGGACCATGCAGCAGGTGTTGCCTAACGGAGATATGCTTATGCTGGCCAAAGGAAAACTTGAAGTGATATCGTTTGCGACGGTTGGGTACTGGGGATAAAAAATAGACATAAAAAAAGGGCGCTTGGTTTTAACCAAGCGCCCTTTTTTTTGCTTTAAATCAGCTTACCAAGAATTTCTTCTAGGTCCACGGTCGCTGCCGCCGAATCCGCCGCTACGAGGGCCGCCGAAGCCGCCTGAACGAGGACCACGGTTGCCGCCGAAGCCGCCACGGTCTGAACCGCCACGGTCGTTGCGAGGTTGTGCTTCGCTAACGCGAATACGTTGGCCTTGAAGTTCTTTGCCTGAAAGTTCAGCAATAGCAGCTGCTGCATCGGCACCTTCGCCAAGTTCAACGAAGCCGAATCCGCGTGATTCGCCTGTGAATTTGTCTTTGATGACGTTTGCTGAAATTACTTCGCCGTATGTTGCGAAAAGGCTTTGAAGATCTTGTTCTGATACGTTTCTACCTAAATTTCCTACGTAAATTTTCATTCGATAGTCTTTCGATAAAGGGTTATATAAAAATATTTTTTAATTAAGATTGCTTACCAAGAGTTTCTACGAGGGCCACGGTCGTTGCCGCCGAATCCGCCGCTACGAGGGCCGCCGAAGCCGCCTGAACGAGGACCACGGTTGCCACCGAACCCACCACGATCACCGCCGCGATCGTTACGTGGATGTGCTTCGCTGACGCGAATACGTTGGCCTTGAAGTTCTTTGCCTGAAAGTTCGGCAATAGCTGCTGCGCCATCGGCGCCTTCGCCAAGTTCAACGAAACCGAAGCCACGAGATTCGCCTGTGAATTTATCTTTGATGACGTTTGCTGATGTTACTTCGCCGTATGTTGCGAAAAGGCTTTGAAGATCTTGCTCTGATACGTTTCTGTCTAAATTTCCTACGTAAATTTTCATTATTCTTTTTTCTTTCTAGAAAGTTTTATTCTAATCTGATCACTCATACTCATGCGCTTACCCACAACGGAAGGTTACGCTTTATTTTTTACTTTGCTTTGGTTACGGAACTCCTTAGATAAAGACAGACGTTTTATAAAATCTAATCCCACTCTACCACACTTTTACAAGGAATGAAAATCTATTTTGCCGCAAGGAAAAAGCTTTTCTGGTATTGCGAGGGTTAAAAAAGAACAAAAAACATCCAATTTTGGTATCATTTGATTGACCGAGAATTACTGTTGGCCATAGCTGAAAGGATCTAAAATGAATGACGTAGTTGCATATGCCCCTGGCAAACTCATGATTGCAGGGGAAGTAAGCGTACTTGAGCCTGGCAATA